>JAEUSQ010000066.1 GCA_016788705.1 Bacteroidetes Order II. bacterium | reverse complement strand
ATAATAGTCAACAACGTCGTCAGCAACGGATGCAACGATTCGGGTATGTTCGATAAGTCGATATGAGGTAATTGATCGGGCATGATTCAAATTTAATACAACAGGCATGACAAATGTCTGTCATAGACCTCCTAAATAGTTACAAAAAATAACTATAAAAACACTTTATTTAAGCATCTTACTTACAATATTTTAATATGATTTACAAAAATCACTTTTGCATTGCATCCAACACTACTTCATCGTATCTTTTTGAAAGCGTTTTCCAATCAATTTAATTTCATGAACAGAAGACAAGCCCTTAGAAATTCTACACGAATACTCGGCGGACTTTTGGCCGTTCCGGGCCTAGGAATCCTAACAGGTTTCGGTGCGCATGACACACACGACCATCATCATGTCCAAGCCGCGCCCTCAAAACCAGCCAGTACAACCCCGTTCGTGCCTCAAACCCTTACGGCAGCACAAAATGAACGCTTAATAGCCATAACCGAGCGGATTATTCCGGCTTCCGATACACCGGGCGCTAAGGAAGCAAAGGTCAATGAGTACATTGACCGGATTTTGTCTCTATGGATGAAGGAAGACGAAAAAGGTCAGTTCTTGGCAGGACTGGAGGGTATTGAGCAAATTGCCCTTCATCAGTTTGGAAGACCAATTACCAAACTACTACCAACGGAGCAAGACAAGTTGCTAAGACGGTATGCACAAGCCGCAAAGTCGGGATTGGGCGCAAACGGGCAGTTTTTCAAGACCTTAAAATCCCTCACACTGGAAGGATATTATACCTCCGAAATTGGCGCTACCCAAGAACTGCAATACTCTGCTGCGCATGGAGCCTATATTCCAGATGCACCCCTTTCCCAAATTGGCCGTGCGTGGGCCTGATTCACCAAAACCATGTTCCAAAAACCCAATATATATGTCTCCACCCAAACCGAATACGACGCCATTGTGGTTGGTTCGGGTATTACGGGTGGCTGGGCTGCCAAAGAGTTGACCGAAAAAGGGCTGAATGTCCTGATGTTAGAACGTGGCAACTATTTAGAACACAAAAAAGACTATGTAACCGAACACAAATCTCCGTGGGAATTTCCCTTTAGAGGACGTGGGGAACGAAAAAAATTCGAAGAAGAATACGAGGTTCAAAGTACCTGCTATGCCTTTTATGAGGGCACAGAACACATGTTCGTTAACGATAAAGACCATCCATACATCCAAAATCCAGAAAAACCCTTTTGGTGGATTCGCGGCTATCACCTTGGTGGGCGCTCCCTCATGTGGGGGCGGCAATGCTACCGCTGGGGCGAACAAGACTTTGAAGCCAATGCAAAAGATGGCTATGGCGTGGACTGGCCCATCCGCTATCGGGATATTGCCCCTTGGTACGACTACGTGGAGCGCTTCGTTGGGATTAGTGGGGAGGCGTTGGGATTGCCACACGTGCCCGATGGGATTTTTCAGAAGCCGATGGAGATGAATGCGGTGGAAAAGCACGTTAAAGCAGGCATAGAGAAAAATTTTACCGATCGGAAAATGACCATTGGTCGCTGCGCCAACCTCACCGAACCGATCGGAGAACGCACTCCTTGCCATTACTGCGGCCCATGTGAACGCGGTTGTTCTACAGGCTCCTCTTTTTCCAGCCAAAGTTCTACCCTTCCGGCAGCGTTCAAAACCGGACGACTGGCGATTCGGGCCAACAGCATCGTACATAGCGTGCTCTTCGACGAGCAAAAAGGCCGTGCTTATGGCGTGCAAGTCATTGATGCCCTCTCAAAAGAAACCAGAATCTACAAAGCCAAAGTCATTTTTCTGTGCGCCTCCACCATTGGTTCTACGGCCATTTTGCTTAATTCAACATCACGGACGTTTCCGAATGGCCTTGCAAATGGATCTGGAACTTTAGGACATTATTTGATGGACCACCACTTTCAGTTGGGCGCAGGGGCTAAATTCCCAGAATTTAATGATCGGTATTATACTGGAAAACGTCCAAATGGCATTTATATTCCGCGTTTCCGAAACCTAAATGGTGAACAACGACCGGATTTTGTACGTGGATATGGCTACCAAGGAGGTGCTGGACGTGCCTCTTGGAAACGTGGCAATGATTTGGAAGAGTTTGGATTTGCCCTTAAAACCAAATTACGCGAACCAGGTGATTGGGGCTTCAGTCTGATGGGATTTGGGGAAACGTTGCCCTTATACGAAAACCGCATCTGGTTAGACCCCGAAAAAAACGACCAGTGGGGGATTCCAATGCTGCATATTGAAGCCGATTGGAGTGATAACGAGAGGAAGATGCGTCAAGACATGCTCGCCGCCGCCGCCGAAATGATCGAAGCAGCAGGTGGAAAAGAGGTCTATACCTTTGACAATGGCTCTATTCCCGGACATGGCATTCATGAAATGGGAACCGCTCGGATGGGCAAAGACCCTAAAACTTCTGTCTTAAATGGCTGGAACCAAGCGCATGAAGTCCCCAATCTGTTTGTTACCGATGGGGCCGCAATGGCTTCTTCTGCCTGCCAAAATCCTTCCATCACCTATATGGCCCTCACAGCACGTGCCTGCCATTACGTGGTCGAGAAAATGAAACGAAACGAACTTTAAAATACCAATTTTTCCTACAATGAACCGCAGAATTTTTCTCAAAACCTCTATTTTTAGTGCCGCTATGGCCAATCTTGCGACCCAAATAGCCCCGAATGACGCATCTGCAAAACTCAAACGGTTTGGTGTTCAACTTTATACCGTGCGTGCCGAAATGGCAAAAAGTGTGGAAAATACCCTTATCACTGTAGCCAAATTAGGCTATAAAGAAGTGGAGTTTGCAGGATATTTTAACAAAACACCACAAGAAATTAAAGCACTACTCAAAAAGAATAAACTGTCAGCCCCCGCAGTACATATCCCACATACCGCCGTTGAAAAAGGTGATCTAACAAAAGAAATTGAAGAAGCTCAAATTATTGGCCACCAATTTCTTATTTTGCCATGGATTCCTTCCGAAAATTTAAAATTAAGTGATTGGAAACGCTGGGCTGATCGTTTAAACGTCGCAGGCGAAAAATGTAAAAATGCTGGATTAAAATTCGCCTATCATAATCATGATTTTGAATTTAAATCTGTTGACAATTTTATACCATACGACTTATTGCTAAACAATACTCAACCCAATTTAGTAGGCTTTGAACTAGATCTTTTTTGGATCACAAAAGCCGGAAAAGATCCTTTATTCTATTTTAAGAAATATTCCGGAAGATTCCCAGCTTGCCACGTAAAAGATATGGACGATCAGGGCAATATGGTGGCGGTAGGAAAAGGGAAAATCAATTTTGCTCAGATATTTAAGCAAGCACGTTTGGCAGGGTTTAAACATTTCTTTGTGGAACACGACAACCCACAAGATCCTTTTGCCAACATCGGAGATAGTGCGCAATATCTGAAAAATATGGCCCTTTAAGCAACAAGAAAGGAGATTTAGAAAACGTCTTTTGTCTTATTTTAGGATGGTCATTTTTTGAGAAAAGACTTGGTTGCCCACTTGTAAACGATAGATGTATGTACCGCTTGGCAAGTCTTTGACATCGAGTTGAAGATGGTGCATTCCTGCGGTTTGCCAGCCTTTTTCGAGGAGAGCCACACGCTTGCCAAGAAGATCGAATACTTCAAGCACGATGTCGCTTGCTTGTGGAAGCGTGAAGTTAATTGTCGTGTTTGGGTTGAACGGATTGGGGTAGTTCTGCGAAAGCGTGATAGATCGGGGCAACTCGCCTTCATCTTCGTTGGCAACCAATGAAATAGGCATTGAGCTGCGATGTAAACTAATTTCACTCATCCCCAAATATAGAAAGTTATGGTCATCAAAATAAAGCGACGTAATTTCTCCCTTATTGCTCTTCCACACAGACGTTTCATCAGTCGAAGACAACCATGTTTTAAAATCTCCTTACAAATATATATTATCCCGCGTTGCTATAGCAATTTGTCCTTTGTTGCTTATTGCCATTTTTTCAGGAATAGAAAATTTTTGCCAAGATGAACCATAATCCATAGAAAAATAATGTGTTTTCCAACCATTTGACATGATGAGTACACCATTGCGATTGCTTTATATGATAGAACAAGTTGGCAAACAATGAATCGGTAATTTTTCCCCAGTTGCCCCTTGATCTTTAGAATGAAAAGTCCCTTCAATTCCAGAAGCAAAAACCGAAGTCTCGTTTGGTGCAATAATTTTGTTGAATCCTATATTTGTGGGAATATCACGCCTTATCCAAGTTGCACCTTGATCTTGCGAATGCCAAATAATCTTATATTTTCGAATATACCACGTTTTAGCGGACATCAAATACAGATCACCAGCATTATCCGACGTTTTTTTTCAAGTACTACCATTGTCAAATGAACACCATGTACCAGAAAGTGTTTCTACACAAACATGGTTTTTTAAGGCCGAAACGCTATTCATTTTTTCATTAAGGATTGTCTTCTCCTACCACGAAATACCATTATCATCAGAATAATAAAGTCCAAAAGCTGCAGTACTTGTCGTTGCAAATAGGCGCGAATCATTTGAAGCAAGCGAAGTAATGGTAAGCCCTGATACGCCTTTTTTTGACCCAAGAGGTATCCATTAAAGAAGCTCGAAAAAGCCCACTAAATGTTGAGGCAAAAAGATAGTTCTCTGCTTTGGTAAAATGATACGTTGGTAGTGATACAGTAGTTTTTTTAAAACTAACTCCATTATCTTGTGAACGCCACAAACCTGTTTATGTTGCCATATAAAGATGTTTTTCCGTAGCACGGAACACATCATAAATAGAATTATTCTCAAAAACATGGGTGGCAATAAAACTGCCATCTTCCGAAAATCGCGTATATTCAACTTTTCCACCTTTAGCAGAAAACTCCAATTGTGAATTGGTGTTGTTAACAACCAACATTTGCCGACTTAACCGATCAAAATACAGTATATGATCATCAATAAGGCTGCTAATTTTTTTCCAATCTATCCCTTGATTTGCTGATTTAAAAATACCATCTTGCGTACTTACCCAAATTTCACCGTTGTCGGTAAAGGTAATCGCGGTAGTGTTTATATTGGAAAAAGACACCGTTTGATAGCTCTTATTCCCATCTTTAGATCGTAGCAACCCTTTATTTGTAGCAATCCATATTTCATTTTCAGGCGAAATATCAAAATTCCAAACAAACGTTCTATCGGTCGTATAAAAATTGGACTGTAGATTAAAATCCTTTTTTATCTCGTTTTATACGTTCATTTTGGGTGCTCATGGCAGTTGCGTATTTGACATTTTCATCATTTTTACTTGTCAAGATAGATTGCCAACTCGTCGCCAAATCAGACGAAACATAAGGAAAACTTATGCGCATATCTCCAAGAGAAAGCCCACATGAGACCAATTTCTTACTGTCCGTATAGAATGAACATGGTATAACCAAGCCTTGAGGTTGCCCCAAATTTTTCCAAATGACTTGTCCTTGCGTGTAAAAGGGAAAAAACATGAGGCATAAAAGTAAAAGCCTATTTTTCATGTCATTTATCCGATAAATAGGTATTAAAAACAGGAAATTTATTTTATAGCATAAATAGGTTTTGTGATTTGATGATCCTCTATTTGAATACGGAAAATATAGTAGCCACTGGGCATTATTTTTTCCTTCTTGTTGCTTCCAATTTGCTTTTTTTACATGCTGCAGGCAAATTGTAAAGCAAATCGCCCAACTACAAATCAAATATAATAGCAACTATAAAGAAACTATTTTTACTTAAACTAAACAATCTCACCGAATATATCAAGTCACAAATGGATGCACTGGGACCACTACAGGCTATAATATCATATGCCACCATACAAGAAAATGACAAATGCTATTTTTACATATCATACAGTTTACATTAGATGTATATTACAAGACAAGTTCCTATCTTTCATCCCCCATTTGCCAGCCTATTCTTGCTAAGCCGAACATAAAACTTCATCCTTTTGGTTTCGTACACGGCGTATTTTTCCATAATCATGCTCTCACCTATACACGCACACACAGCATGTCTTTTGTAGTAGTAGAAGCGTTACAGAAACGATTTGGCGATCATCTTGCTGTAGATGATTGTTCGTTTAGTGTGTCCCAAGGTCAGTTTTTTTCACTTTTGGGGCCAAGTGGCTGTGGAAAAACAACGCTTTTGCGGATGATTGGCGGGTTTGAGCAACCAACTGCCGGAAGGATTTTGTTGGATGGGCAGGATGTAACCCATCTTCCGGCGCAGAAACGCCCAACCGCTATGGTTTTCCAAAGCTATGCCTTGTTTCCCTCTATGACCGTTCGGGAGAATGTGGCTTTTGGTTTACGGGTTAAAAAATTTTCTCGTTCGGAAGTGCGTACCCGTACCGATGAAGCACTGCGGAAAGTGGGGCTATCTTCCTTTGCCGAAAAGCCTGTACCTACCCTCTCTGGAGGCCAGCAACAACGGGTGGCCTTGGCAAGGGCCATGGTGATGGAGCCAGAGGTTTTACTTTTCGACGAGCCACTTTCTAATCTGGACGCATCTTTACGAGAACAAGCCCGCTTTGAAATCCGACAACTTCAAAAATCCGTCGGAACCACCAGTTTGTATGTAACGCATGACCAAAATGAAGCGCTGGCACTTTCAGATCAATTGGTGGTGTTGAACCAAGGATGTATTCAGCAGATGGGCACGCCAGAGTCGGTTTATTTCCGTCCGAAAAATGCTTTTGTGGCCACGTTTATTGGAAACAGCAACTTAGTCCAAGATCCAGTACTCCTTACCGAATGGGGTATTACACCGGATCCTAATTTTATAATCTCAATTAAGCCCGAAAACTGGATAATTAAGGAAAATCACACAATTTCCTTTCCAATAAAAATTGTTTCACGCTATTTTTCTGGAACTTTTTCAGAATGGCGGGTTGAAATTAATGGAACTTCCCTGCGCATTGCCCTGCCGCCAGAAGTGGTATTAACGGCTTCTTCTGCCATTTTCCCAACCCGCTGGCACCCTATTCAACACCCACTCTCCTAACCTTAATTGATATGGAAAGATTTGCTACGCGGTCCCGCGACCACTACAAGGGAACCAATATTAACATCGAGGTTAAGATTGGACTGCATGACCTCACTCCTGCCCGGATCGCCACTTTGTATCGCCGGGCCCCGCTACAAAGACCAGTAGAAGACCACGCTGCCTTATGGCGCATGTTTGAACAATCTTCTTTGGTGGTGACGGCTTGGGTTCAAGGACGTTTAGTGGGGCTGGCCCGTGTACTGAGCGATGGGGTTTTAAATACCTATATTTGTGATTTTGCCGTTGAACCAGATGTGCAAGGGCTGGGTATTGGGCGTATGTTGCTGGAAAAAGTGCGGGAAAACTTTAAAGGGACGCAGATTTATTTGTATGACGCCAAAACCACTTCAAGATTTTATGCCAAGATGGGTTTTTTGAACATGAAAGAAGGGCTTTGGAAATGGCAATAAGACCGTCTTCAGCCTGATAAACGGGTATCCGAAGCGGGTATCCGTTTTTTTTTTATGCCTCCAAAAGGTCTATCATGTCCACAATCTCTTTAATTCCAGCAATACTTTCCAAGAGTTTAAACACCGTTTCTTTTGCAATGTTGTCTTTTAGTGTTCCCTGAACGGTGAGAATCCCGTCCCGTATATAAAAATGAAGACCATTCAATGAAAGATGGGCCAAATCGTGATCGAACAACTGACAGACAGAAAAGCATAGGGATTGATCTTGCTTTGTTTTTTCACTACGGCCAACAGAGGTGCGCCCTTTGGAGAAGTACCCTGCTAAAGCCGGAGATAATCTAAAAAGAGAGGTTTGCATTGTTAGGTGGTTTGATACGATCTATATCTAAAATCGTACCAAACACCAAAAAGTTTAATGTCTATCGTATAATATCGGTCAGTGAACTTCGAATATCGGATTTGGGATGTTCCAAACGAAGGATGCTACGCAATTTCCCACTTTTCACATTGAGACGAAATTGAAAAGACTGATATTTACCAAAAGGACGTACTGAAAAGGCCATTTCCCAACAGTGGAGATCGCGATATACCGATAAGTCGGTTGACGTAACCGATGCCGATACCAAATCAAAACCACTACGTCCCTCCAACCGCCATTTTTCGGTGAGTTGGAAATTAAAACTTGCATCCAAAATGGCCCTATGCTGGCTTTTTGCACCTGTCGTAAGTGCGGCTGTATAGCCATAAGAAAAATTCAGTCCCAGCGTCCAAGGAATGGGATAATTGGTCCAATCACTGGTTAGTTCGGTCTTTTTCTTGTCACTCTTTTGGCCAACGCCCGTAGTATTTTGACGGCTACGCAATGAGGTGGAGAACGAGGTACTCCAAGAAGTAAGGCCCTGGTAAGGAGAAAGGGTTCCCCCGAAATTCAGGTTTAGTCGGCCTGCAATATTGGTGTATCCCCGCATACTGATGTCTTGCCACTGGAGGGAATCGGCAGCAAAATTGTATCCAGAAGAAAATCCAAAATTAAGAAGGTCAAAGGCATTTTTACGGACAGTGCCCGTGGAATCCGTTTTGACGGTGCGGGTTCGGAGCACATTCTCCACCGAAAGCCCTAATGTGCGGGATTTTCCCGATGGGATACTGCTATTTACGGCATACGTTATCGGCTGATTTTGTGTATCATAAACCGTTTTCCCATCGGTATCCGTGAGGTTTTTAAAATAACTCCAAGGTGAATTTTCATACGTAGGTCTTGTAGAAAACGATAAGGATGGCCGCATAACATGACGGAATCCATTTAATGTACCGATTTTCCATGGAAAAGTGCCATAAACCACCGTACCTGCGGAAAAGCTAAGGTTAAGATCATGAAAAAACACCATACCAGTCCGGTAGAACGTACTGTCTCGATATGCGCGAACACCTGTCACCGGATCTGTGTTTCCCCAAATACGCAGCCGTCCTTCTTCGCGGGAAGCCACGTATTCACGGAGGCTCAGGTTAGGGGACAACGTAAGCTCCATATTTTTACCCCGAAGTGGGGTTTTTCTCATGGTATAAGGCATCGAAACGCGGAAATTCCCTGTCCCAGTGAGGTAATATCGCTGTGCGGGATCGAGCCTTGTAGTGTTTCGGTATGCGTCAGAATTAAACAACCCCTCCCACCAGCGGTTATCCGTGGTATCTCCGGTAACGGGCCTAAACTGATAGTTGGTATTGAGGTCTGCGTCTAAATCATATTGAAGATTTTCATATACCCGTGCATTTTGCGTAGAAGTATTAGAATTACGCTGAAAAGGGGTCTGGGAGCGTTGACTAAACCGGAGGGCTGGAAGGGTAAGAGCTGCAGAACGGGTGGTTAGATTATCCGACAAACTGCCATACAAAGAAACCGAGCGGCCTTTATGCGTCCAGCGCTTGTTGTAACTAAAATTTGAGTTTTGATTAGATTCAGAGAGAATGCGATCATTAAAATTTTCGGAAAGTACCCGCAAAAGACGGCTATTACCAACGCGAATATTGGCGGATACATCGGAATAAGGGTCAATTTTTTGGGCATGGTTCAATCCTAAATCCCAAGCGGATCGTGGATTGCGGTCGGCATCATATCGTTGTCCCGTTACAACATAGCGATAGGTCAGATCCACAGAACCACTAAATCGGTTTCTTAGTGCATACCGATAGGTTGGACGAACCTGAAAACTTCCGAGAGACCAAATCCCGAACCGCACTTGTGCATCCATATAATCGCTGATGGGCCAATACCACCCCCAATCTTTGAGGTAAAACCCTTGTTGGTTATCTTGCCCGTAGGTAGGGGTTAAAGGCCCGCTGCGTCTTCCTTCTAACGTAGGAATGGCCCCAAAAGGCAGTATGATTGGGAGTTTTATGTTTAACAAATTCAACCGTATAGGCCCTGTATAAATCCATTTATTCCGTCCAATTTTCATCTTCTTTGCTTCGAGAGCGTAATGCACATGAGACGGATCGTCGCAGGTGGTATAAAGGCCATGTTGCACAAAAACCGTACTATCCGAACGTACCTTCACTACCCGTCCCAACACAAATCCATCTTGCATTTTCGTGCGGCTATTTACAAAACGTCCTTGTTCAGTTTTCAAGTTAAAGGAGAGCCGTTCGGAGGAAAAGGTCTCGGAACCTCTGGTGAATTTCGGGAAGTTGTCTGGACTGGGCGAGATAGCAACAGCCTCCACTAATTGATCCTTGAAGTAGAACCGGATTAGTGGGGAAGCCACCTTTATTTGGTCATAAACAACACTGGTATTTTTAGATAGACGCGCAATATCTCCTTTTTTATCATCAAACACAATGCGGAGCGAGTCGGCAGTAAACTGGATGGGTTGCTTGGGGGCCTGTTTTTTTCTGCCTAATGAATCCGGTTTTACAGGAGTTGGTGTGGGGGTTTGTGCCCATAAATTGTCGTTGGATGAACCCCAAACAAAGAAGAACATCAGAACGAAAAGTAGAAATCGAAAACGGCCCAGCCTCATAAATAGTTGTGAATACGGGGAATGCGTCACAAGAACCGTTTAAGTAGATGGCAAGTTCCGGCAACATCTTACTTAAACGTTTAATCCATCCTTTGTTCAGCAACAACGTTGAATTGCTTCACGCGGCGGTCACCTGCCCAAGTGTAACGTGCGAGGACATGAACCACACTTGGTTGATACGGAGAAATGAAGGTTATTCGCCCAGATTCGGTGCTGTTTTTGTTCCTCGGAGTGGAATTTCGGAGCGGGCGTGTAAGGGTAATATGGGGTTTGGGTGGCGGAAGGGCTGATACTGGCGTTGTTAATGATCTTGGATTCTCAGGTCGTCGGATAGTTCATTGCGGTCATTCGGCTTAATTTTCACTTCTTTTCGCTCCAATAAGTCTCCACACATTTGAATAGCTTCTACCAAGCCGTCTGCTAAACTATTCTGTTTAATTCCACGCTTTACACGCGCCACCACCTCTTCCCAGTCCTCTTGTTGCACTTTGGCATTGATGCCGCTATCCCCCATCACCAAAATACGGTGTTCCATCAAAGAGATAAACAGCAAAATGCCCGTCCGGTCTTCGGTATTAAACACCTCTTCGGTCAAAAACGCCTGAACAGCCCGTTGCTGTACCCGTTTGTTCAGCGCCAGATAGCCCGCAAAAAATCGCTTTACTCCCGCTTGGAAATGAGCGAGGGCAAAAAATCCACCAGCAAAAAGGAGCATCAACAATACCACTCCCCAGTTGGTATAGAGCCAGCCGAGGCCCCACGTATTGTTAAACTGCGAAAGTCCAAAGCCAATTAAGGCTCCCAGCAACATTCCAAAAGCGGATGCACGCCACGCTGCACTAGAATAGGCATCACTTTTTTTTACGATAAAAGGCACGATCTCGCCCGAAGTTCGAGATTCTGCTTGCTGAACAGCAGTACGTACCCGTTGCAAATCGGTATCGGTTAAAACGATATTGGCCATGTAATTGAAGGTTTTAGATCATTAATATACAGTACCGGCGGGCAAGCGGCAAAAAAATATTGGTAGAAACGGAAGTACTGTTCTAAAAATGTCCAACTTTATTACCTTCCTCTACTTTCTTCAAATTAGAACAAGCATTTTCACCCATTATGGCTTGCCATTTATTCCTACCTTGCCTTATATATTCACGGTTCACTTACTTCATACGCCACAACTACCATGCCCACTACCAAGCAATCTACTTTGGCCAAAGCACTCCAAGAATGATCCTTAGACGAAGTGCAAATTTATAACCAATGGCACAAGCTTCACTACATGCAACCTCGACGGAGTCGTATCCAATACTTTCATCAAATTTCTACAAGCATCAAGTCCCTTCGGGATCAAAATATACGTGCATCTGCTTCGTATGTCGCTCCGCTATGCCATCAAACCCTGTTTTAATGCTTCACAAAATTAAGCAGGATATATTGATTCCAGGAAGACAATAGGTTTTTCCGATGAAACCAAGATTCCATTTTATCTGCCGCTTTTACCAAAAAATTATAGGGCGATTGGGGCATAACCACAGAAGTAAACATCGAAACAGGCATTTCTAAGAGTCCACAATAGACGCATTCAGACTTCCAATTGTTCAGAGACATGAATTCCTGAATTTGTTCTTTAGTAAAAGGAGCCTCATCTTCCGTCCTCGCCTCGGGAGTAAAGTGTCTAAAAATACGCAACAGTGGGTTATCGGCTAAGGGTTCTTGTAATAAAACACGGCCTCTCGGCTTTAGCACGCGGTAAATTTCGTTCAAAGCCACGAGCGGCTCTAAGTGGTGCAAAATTCCATACCCCACAATCAAGTCAAAACTTTCATCCGGAAACGTGAGTTGGTGTGCATCCATCACCTGAAAATCATACGATTGGGGCGAATAACCTGCCGCAGTTGCTTGGGCGATGCAATCTTTGATATAGACTTCCGAAATATCAATACCACAAACTTTTTGTGCATGGTTGTTCAAGAGCTTCATGCTTAAAGCCCCGCGTCCACAGCCATAATCCAAAACGGATAGCCCTTCTACCGCGCCAAGATAGGCATCCATTTTTTGAAACAACCGTTTCTTGGATGGATAGATATCTAAGTGCGGAAAACGACTTTTGATACGTAGGTTCTCCGCCAAAACATCCTTCTCGGTGTGGGCGGCTTTTTCGCGCTCTACGCGCTCGTTTAGTGTCTGTTGCATGGGAAATTAACTGTAAGGTTTTGTGTAGGAGTATTTTTTTAAAACACATTTTTACCCTATACTTATCCAATAACAAAATAGTGACTATTAATTTCTTAGAGATTAAAATTAAAAGCCACCTCTAATAATCATTTCAAAACTGTAAAACGATTATGAACAGATGATAAATCTGTCTTAATACGATATATATAGACACCGCTTGCCAAATCTGACGTATTTACATTAACGGAATGCACCCCTATTTCCATTTCAAACATCACTGGGGCAGAAGAATTATTAGTAGAGTTAGCTATAATTCGGCTTGCTAAGTCTTGTAAAATGCTTTGATAACGTAATCTGTTATGTCCCGTGTCAACAGCTTCTGTAGGAACCCCTAGCCACTGCCATCCTCCTGTTAATGTTACATTTCTATTGCCTAAGTGATCCCTTATTGCAATGTTACCGCCTCCAGAACCAAAAGTCTGCCCATTAGGATGAATACCAGACCAAGTCACAACTGAAGTGGAAGGTGATTGAGATTGAGCTACTGCATTAGTAAAAAGAAAAGTGATTAATGTTGACAGAAGAAAACTTTGAAGTCTCATAACTATTTAAAAAAGATTAAAGATACGTGGTGATTCATTTCGTTTTTGTACTTAGTAGATAATCCATTTAGATATTAATTCACAAGTAAACATTTTGACTTCTTTAAATATTAACAGATAAGTACCCTCAACACTAAAAGTTACAAATAAAGGAAACTCTTTCTACTCCCGTTTTTTGCGGAAGTGATAGACCACATCTAAATAGGGAATGGCGATAATATCGGAAGAGGGGCCAATGTACAGCATACCAAAATCGAGGGCAAAGTTTTGGTTGTAATACCGCAGGGCTGGGGCTACAAACAAGTTTTCTGGCGGAGCTGGGGTGTCTTTGCCCCAAAACATCCATGCCTCGCCCACTAATTTGGTTTTTCGGCCTAATTGCCGCTCGCCACCAAGTACGGTAATCAGGTTTTTACCCGCTTTCCAGACGTACTTATGGGCATCCCTTTGGGTTATGGGGTCATACTCATATTCATTTTGGCGATAGACAGGCAAGCCCACCGCCAGCGTCAACGATTTTTGCGCCGATCCACGGGTGTAGTTTAGATAAGGGATGCCGCCCACCATCTGAGAGGATTCCGACAATCCGGCTGCTCCCGCCCAAAGTCCGATGGCCACTTGTTGGCGTTCTTGTTGTAAGAGGGTGTATTTGGGGGCAACATAAAAGGCTTGGTTGGCAATGCGTGCGCCTGGTAGCATGGAAAAGCCACCCGCCATGGTAAAGCGATCGGTGACTCCATACCCCACAAAGTTCAGGAAAAGGTAATAATTAGCAATATACGCATCACCCTTCGGAATAGGACGCGCCGTGGGCGCAAACAGAAGACGGGTTTGGTTGGGGTCAATTTCGATGATTTGCCCTGAAAGCGATTGAGCAAGCACCTCGCGCCGGATGATCAGGGTATGTGGAATGCGCAAAGTCTCGCCATAGGCAAACCTCAAGACCAAAAGCCCGCCTTCATCGGATGCGACCTGCCCAAACAAGACCGATCCGTCTTTTAGTTCTATTCGCACCACACGAACAGAGTCGGTTGGAGTGGGGCTGATTCTTTGAGCAACTGCAACCGATTGGCCCGATATAAGCACAAGCAAAATAAAAATAGGCCGAATAAACGTGTACATCATTTCTTCTATAATGGGCTAATGGGGGATCTAAAAAGATAAATTAGAGTCACAACCAATAAGTCTAGAACACGATATAATGCTTCTGCATAAAATATGTACCACACCACTTACACTTACACTTACAAAAGATTAATTTTATTTTACACCTATTATGTGGCTATTAATAGATTTTGGACAAAACAAACGTCTGGTGTTTGTTTCCAAATAAGCCATTGCATCCTTTCACCCTAAGCCCCATATAGGCGTAGTTCAGTTGCGAATTACATCTGTCCCAATCGTTTTCGTGTAAGTTGCCGGAGTAAGGCATGAACCAATACGGCTGCGACAGACAGCAGGGAACAAGCAAACAATAACGGATACAAAAACATCTCTCCATTGGGCCGTTGAAGACTTGCATATATTGCCAGAGACAGGGTTTCGGTCTCTCCGGGAATATTGCCTGCCACCACCATCGTTGCACCAAATTCGCCCAGGGCACGTGCAAAGGCCAAAACCGCCCCTGCGAGCATACCGGGCAATCCAAGTGGAAGGTATAAATAACGAAAAATAGGCCATTTTCCCCCGCCATCCACCCGCATGGCATCTTCTAATGAAGGGTCTATTTGGTCGAAGGCCGCCCGCATGGTTTGGGTTAATAACGGAAAAGCAACCACACAGGCGGCCACCACTGCCCCCCAAATATTAAACTGTAAAAATTTTATTTGTAGTAGCCACCATCCAATGACCACCGGAGGAAAGACCATTGGAACATATAAAAAATATTCCATCACCACCCAGAAGAGATTGTGTTTGCGCGACATCCGAAAGGCCCAGAAAACCGCCGGAATCACCCCCACTCCTACCGCCATAGAAGCCACCCATAATGAACGCAGTATGACCGAAGACAAGTCATTATCTATCATACGTTAAACCCATATTTCTTCCAGATTTTTTTCGCTTCGTCCGACAAAAGGAACTGTGCAAAACCCAAACCGTCTTTGGTTGCCGCAATGCCATACCGGATCTTGGGTAAACAGTTTTCTGAGGGGTACGGTATTCGGATCAAATGGGGGAGTACGTCGGTAGCATAGGCAAAACCGACGTCCGCCGCACGGAGTTGCAAGGTGCGAACGACCGCTTTTACGTCTTGCACCGGAATCATTTTGGGGGAAAGAGCGGTCCAGTGGCCCATACACGACAAGGCCATTTTTGCGTAACGGCCCGCAGGAACCGACCTGGGGTCTGCAAGGACAATGCGCTTGGCATGTTGAAGGGTCATGCCCTTGGTGTGAACAAAGACTACCAAGGAATTTCCGATCGAACTGGTATCAACTATCGTTATTTTTTTTATTTTCGCCAGATAACGCACCCAACTCACATCTGCCGAGATAAATAAATCTGCTTTTGCACCGGCCTCTATCTGCCGCGCCAAAAGACCGCTCCCGCCCAAATTTAACCGGATGGCTTGATGCGGGGCTTCTTTGCTGTATGCCGAAGCCAACGCTGTCATCACGTCGGCAAGAGAAGCCGCTGCCGAAACGGTTAAGGGCGATGGTGTTTTTGGGATACACCCTGCTCCCCACACTAAACTCGATATAAAGCAATAATGGATAATCTTCATCCATTGACTACGTTTATAGGCTTGCCAGCCAAAAATGCCCGAATATTTTCCACCATTAGGCCAAGAAGTCGTTTGCGGGTTTCGTATGCAGCCCACGCAACATGCGGGGTTATGATACAGTTTTCTATGCCGAGCAACGGATGGTCTATGGGCGGAGGCTCTACCGACAAAACATCGAGTGCCGCACCAGCTATTTGTTTCCGAAACAGGGCCAACTGTAGCGCCTTTTCATCCACAAGGCCGCCCCTCGCCGTGTTGATAAGATACGCAGAAGGATACATGAGGGCAAGTCGCCCTGCATTCACCATGTTTGCATTGGAGGCCGTTAAAGGGCAATGCAAACTAACAACATCGCTTATTTGAAAAACCTCGTCTAATGGCAAAAAATGGACCGAGGGGTGGTGCTTCGGACGCGGTGTATAAGCCACTACCTTCATTCCAAATCCTATAGCAATGCGGGCCACGCGCTTGGCAATTTGCCCAAATCCGATTAATCCTATTGTTTTTCCGGATAATTCAATAGGGTAATATAGGTAATAGCACCAATCGCCACGTTGTGTCCACCCACCTGCTTGTACATCATTCTGGTATTCTCCTACACGATTAATAAGCGAAAGCAACAACGCAAAGGTGTGTTGTGCCACGGCATCAGGCCCATATCCCGCTACATTGCAAACGGGAATGCCCCGGAGTTGTGCCGCATAGCCATCCACGACATCATGGCCCGTTGCCGAAACCATAATGGCTTTCAGATGCGGAAGGGCTTTGATCAGAGCGGCTTCCAAGCGCACTTTATTGGTAACAATAATTTCCGCGCTCTGGCAACGTTCCGCTACCTCGTATGACATGGTTCGATCGTAAATAGTCGTCTCTCCAAGGCTTTGAAGTGACGACCATGACAAGTCACCAGGATTGAGGGCAAAGCCGTCTAAAACAACAATTTTAGGCATCAAGTATAGGTCGTTGGTTTATATTAACTTTTGTCTCACCAAGATAGTAATCTACGGCACGCCTGTCCAGTTTTTGAATCTGCAAAATGCTATACACGGCTGACGCCCATTCGGCTTGATAATGACCGCGCTCGTATGGCACATAAAAAAGTTTTAAAAAAAAGCCCCGCAGATTTGATGCTGCGAGGCTTAAAAAAAGGTGTACTACCCTTGTATTAACGAAGACGGAAGCGAACCTGAACAGTATATCGTACTTTCACAGGCTGACCATTTTGCTTCCCAGGACGCCAAGCAGGCATGGCATTCACCACACGCAGGGCTTCCTCGTCACAACCGCCGCCAATACTCCGCACCACTTGCGCTTGAGAAATCCGACCTGATTCATCCACAACAAACTGGACGAATACGGGGCCTTCGATCCCTGCACGACGCGCAATTTCGGGGTATTGAATATTGCTTTGGAGGTATTCGTTCATCGCAGCCGCTCCACCTGGAAATTCTGGTTGCTGCTCTACGAAGGTGAAAATTTCTGGCTCTTTAGGCTTTTCTTCCTTCGGTGCTTCAACAACTTTCTTTTCCTCTTCCTTAGGTGGGGCTTCTACATACACCACATCTTCAATCACGGGCTTTGCATTAATATCGCCCTCTTGCGTCTTGGTGCTGATGTCTTTGTTCTCCATCTCCTCAATCATCGGAGGTGGTTCTTCGTCGCGCACTTCGGCATCACGTTTCACAACAGGTTCCACAAACCGAACCGTCGGACGGACGGGGGGCGGTGGTACCGGAGGGGGCGGTGGTGGCGGCTCATTTTTATCGTTGATCGGCGGTGGCGGCGGAAGGTTCTCCAACTTCGCCACTACGTTTACCTCCTTTTCCTTTTGGTTAAGGCCAAATTTGGTGATCAACAAAGGTGCACTAATAGCCGTCCCCACCAACAAGATGCCAAGTACTGCCGCACGACGATAAAAGGTCGGAAATATCTTACGAAGTTCATAAGCACCATACGCTTTATTGCGATTGGCGAAGATAAGCTCCATAAGTTCCGGGACTTCTTGCGGGTTAACTGTAGCCATATTCATTATTGGGTTAACGTTTCGTAAAAATAGGAAAGATTACGTAATCTATCATTATAACGAAACGGGAGTTAACTTATTGTTTTAATAACCAGCTTTTTTTAGCAAGTCTTTTTCTACGGGTTGCAATTCGATGATCGCATAACGCTTAATGCCCGTAATGGCCATTTCATCAATGCTATCCACCAAATTCCGGTAATTGCTGTCGTCAGAAGGCTTAATCAAAACAAGGGTTTTGTCCTTTTTGTCTTCACGGGCATCTACCTCTTGTTTTTTCTTGATCAGGGCTTTCCGAATTCCATTGGCACCAAAGTCGGTCACCTCAGTTTTCGTATTAGCCCCTTCTTCAGGCAACCCTTCGTAATAAACGATTTTATTATTTTTCCCTAAAAGTAAGGTCATCACGGTGGATGCTTTTACTTCGGGAGGAGCCGGGTCTCCAGGCTTTTCCTTTTCCGGCATGTTGATTTCCATCGCTTGCGGCTTGGCAAACGTAGTAGTCAGCATGAAGAAGGTGATTAAGAGAAAGGCAAGGTCCACCATCGGCGTAAAATCAACGCGGGTGGACAACTTTTTAGATCGTTTCTTCCCACCTTTTTCCTGACCACCACTCGGTTCTATATCTGCCATTTTTGTTTACATTTAGCGGTTAAAAAAGGACAGATTACAAGTTCTTGGGTTTCTCTTCCAAGTCCGTAATCAGGTTAAATTTGTTGATGTCACGTTCTGTCAGCGTCTTAATCACCTTTTTGATGGTCGGATATTTTGCACTCGCATCCGCCTTAACCGTTATACGAACTTTGGGGTTCGCAAATCGGCCCTGAACAATCCAATTCCCCAACTCATTGTTGGTGGAGTCTGCAGGAATTCCTAATTGTTTAATTTTGGCATGTTCTGCAGGAGGATTATTTAGGAGACTTGGCAATTGGCTAATGGGTGAACCCACCGAACTTCCATAAACAAAATGCTTCTTTTGGGTTGCATTTAGTTGGAGTTGGGGGTACTTGGTGCGCATATTGTCGAGCAAGGCTTCTCGGTACTTAGGATTGTCTATGGTAAAATAGATTTTGTCCTCTTTGTCCACTGAAATGGTCATAATGTCCATATCAGGTACTTTGGTATCCGAGATCGAAGACGGCGTATCCACAATGATCGGCTCTGGCGAGCGGAACTGGGTGGTCATAATGAAGAACGTAAGCAACAGGAAAGAAACGTCCACCATCGCCGTCATGTCGAGTACGGTACTCTTACGTTTAATATTGACTTTTGGCATAATCCGTTAGGGTTAAATGTGGACGGGTTCAGAGAAACCGTCTGGTTAACGGTTCATGTTGGTAAACGTTTGTTGCATCGAGAAACTGGCTTCATCAATGCCATAGGTCATCTGGTCAATCTTATTTGTGAAGTAAGAGTATGCAATAATGGCAAAGAAGGAAGTGGAAATTCCCAGAGCAGTATTGATCAGGGCCTCCGAGATACCTGTAGCAAGCGCGCCAGCATCTGGTGCACCAGCGTTTGCAAGTGCAGCAAAAGCTTTGATCATCCCAAGTACTGTACCGATCAGACCGAGGAGAGTGGCGGTAGGTGCCAAGGTGGCCAAAATTGGAAGGTTTTTTTCCAAGATCGGTAATTCCAACGAGGTGGACTCTTCAATTTCAGAAGCAATAGCACCTACTTTCTGATCCATGCTTAAACTTGAATCGTTTTGCATTTGGCCATATTTTACCAAGCCATTGCGAACGACGTTTGCTACGGAGCCGCGTTGTTTATCGCATTCAGCAATGGCGCCTTCTACGTCATTTGCATGGAGATAGGCTTGGATTTTACGTACAAAAGCAGCGATAGAACCTTTTCCTTTGGCTTTATTCAGCGTAAAGAAGCGTTCGAGCATCGCGACGACTACAATAAGTAAGAATCCCATCAGGAAGGGTACAATAAAGCCCCCTTTATACACCACGCCCAGATAATTCCCCGGTAATGGTTCGTTTGCATTGTTGCCACCTTGGAAGTTACTTCCGTCTCCGAGTACGAACAAGTAAATCAACCAGGTTATGATAAAGATCACTGGGATTACAAGTGCTACCGGAAAGCCTGCACTGGTCTTTTTGGCGGTTTTCGTGTTGGTTGCCATACCTTTGTTATGATGTTTAGGTTAATGGAATAGGGTTTTAAAGAAAACGTTTCGGCGAAAATAGTTTATTTCGCAATCAGCCACAACACTATGTACGATTTTTTAAACCTTTAGCGTTAAAAAAAGCGCTTTGTTTTGCATAAAAAACAAAAGGGTGTCTTTGAAGCCGCAAAAACAGAGCACTTCGTAACCTCTTGGCTGCAAGTTTTATAATTCATACATGGTGGGAAAAGGACGGTAAAAGGGCTGAATGGTTTTTACCTATTGCGGAATTTAGGCAATTTTAGGACTGGGCACAACAAAAAAAACGGCCCTTGCCAAAAGGAAAGAGCCGTTAAATACCAATCGTTTAGTTTTTGGGCTTATTGTTGCCCGAAGGGGCAGGCCTGTTCCCGTTGGAAGCAGGTTTATTGGCGGCAGGAGTTGCTGCCTCTACTTTGATGCCCAACTTCTCCATTACGGCCCGTGTGATGTCGGCAGACTCGTCTTTGGAATAAAGCAACACTGGCCCAGACTCCGAAACTCGTGTAGAGAAGACATATTCTAAATTTTTCTCTTTTGCAACGGTATTGATGGCCTCCGAGATTTTGTCAAAAAGTGGTTGAAGCATTTCACTTTCTTTTTGACGCAGCAATTGGGTTTTGTCCTGCTGCATTTGCTGGACCGCTTCCTGCAACGAAGTGAGTTCCCGTTCGGTTTGTGCCTTCGTAGAGTCCGACATAAAAGCGGCTTTCCGCTGATAGTCGTCCAATTTAGTCTGAAACTCCTGGGCTTTGAGGCGGATTTCGGCGTCGCTCATCTGGTATTCGGCATCTAACTTTTGTAAAACTAAGCGATACTCCGGCATTTGGGTTAGAATAAGCCCCGGCTCAGTATAACCGATTTTTGGGGTTTGTGCTGCTACTGGGGATTGGCTTACTCCTAGGAGCACGACCAAGAGGAAAAACGCCTTTTTAATGTGGTTCATGATGTTTGGTTTATCAAAGATTTAGGTTACAAGGTTCAATAGGAGATCAGTCTCGGTTAGGGCGAGGCTGTGCATTGATATTACGCAAATCTATCCCCAGTTCTTTCAAAACAAGTTCGCTCAGGTCGAACTGATCTTTCGTAAAGACAAATACAAAGTCGCCATTTTTATCAAATACATAGTCATAGCCATCTCGTTGGGCCACTTTCTCGACTGCTGTAAGCACACGCTCTTGTATGGGCTTCATCAAGCCTTCTTGTTGTTTGAACAACTCTCCTTCTGGTCCAAAATAGCGACGTCTCAGGTCTTCGAGTACCCGTTCCTTTTCGATGATTTCTTGGCGTTTGGCATTTCGGTTTTCGGGGGTGTATAATAGCTCTCGCGCCTGATATTCACGGAATAGCTCGTCATTTTCTTGCTTTTTACGGCGTAGTTCTCCTTCCCAGTCTTGGGTTAGGCGATCTAATTTTTGTTGCACACTGGCATATTCCGGTAATTTACCAAGAATGAACTCGGAGCGAATGTACGCAATTTTTTGTTGTGCCAAAACGCTATCCGTGTTCCAGACAAGTGCGATAAACGCGATAAGGAAGATACTTTTCTTCATGGCAAAATGGTTTAGATAATGAAAGATACAGCTTGGGTGATGAGGGTGCCGCATTGTTTCACGAAAAGACAAAAAAGATTTTCTCTCTTTTATCCGTTAAAAACTTCCACCAATCGTGAATTGAGGCCTCCAACTTCCTTTATTCATGCTGGTTCCATCAATAAACGGATCAAGGTTACGCCCATAGCTAACTTCCACCATGCCAAGAATTGGTAAAAATATCCGCCCACCTACTCCGAGAGAGCGGTACAAACTGGACGGGCTCCATGCGGCGAATCCATCATATACATTGGCCGCATCAAAAAACACATATGGCTCAAGCGTAAATTGCTGCGAGCGAACAGCCAAAAGGCGCAACTCGGTGGTGTATTTGTTTAATAAACTTCCGCCAATTCGTGAGCCGTCCGATTGAAACAGTGTGATTGTGGAAAGAGGATACCCCCGTAAAAACACCCGTTCCGTCCCAAAATCATAATTATACTGTGAATCCATTGGCCCTCCACCCACTTGATAGAGGCCGAAGTTCGGCTTTTTGCTATTTAGTGAACCCACATAGCTAAAGTCTGCACTGGCCGAAAAAGAAAGACCTCCGGTTATGGGAATCAGGTAATTGCTTTTAAAATTCCATTTGTGGTACTGAATAAAATTAGAGATTGGCGGTGCAACGGAGACCGAAAGGACGGCACTAGAGCCTTCTCTTGGGAAAATGGCTGGAAACCGTGTATCTCGCGACAGACTCTGGGTAAAAGAGACCTCTTGATTAATGCCCACAGGTAATCCATAATAGGACGTTACCCCGGTGAAATTTACGTTATACCGCCGATACGCCAATGCGGAAGAAGTCTGGAAGTAAGGATCAGGCCAAGCCAAACGAAGTCCATAAGACCCTTGGGCCGAAATCGTTGAGAATTCCCGTTTATCGGTTGTTTCCTCTTGCTCAATCGGAAGGCCATAGTAGCTGCTATAGCGTAAGGCATTTAGGTTATACCGGTTATAAGAAACCGACAAACCGATAGGACGTGGTTTGCCACGAAACCAAGGTTCTGTAAACGAAATGCTACCACTTTGATAAGAACGACCACTTGCTTGAACACTGACGGCAAACTGCTGACCATCTCCGGCAGGGAGCGGTTTCCATGCCTTTTTATTAAAGGTATTCTGAATAGAAAAATTATTAAAGGTCACTCCCAGTTGGAGGATAAGCCCCACCGTAGAACCTCCCCAGCCGCCAGAAAACTGAAGTTGATCTGTACTGACCTCTGCCAGATTATATGTAATGTCCACCGTCTTTTTTTCGGGATCAATATTTTGACCAATGGCATCGGCCCCATACAATTTTTGCTGGTCAAAGTACTTGAGTTGAGACAGACGGTTTAGGCTGTCTATCAGGTCACTACGGCTAAAGATGGAGCCGGGAACGGTATTGAGTTCGCGGCGGACTACGTGGTCTTTCGTCTTAGAATTGCCCGCAATATTAATTTGCCCGAACCGAAATACATCCCCCTCGAAGAGATCAAACACCAGATCCAATGAATCACCCGGGACTTGTAAAACCTCTGGCATCACACGGAATTGCATGTATCCTCGGTTCATATAAAGGCTGGAAACATCGGACCCTTCTTTGGTCATATACAGGTTTTGTTCCAACCGTTTAGAATTATAAGGTTGTCCTTTCTGAAGACCCAATGCAACGGAGAGTTGATCATCGGTATAAACGGTATTGCCGTTCCAATCAATTTTACGGATGTGGTATTTTGGACCTTCATTCAGTACGTAACGAACTTTCATGCCTGGTTTTCCTTTTTCATCTCTAAAGACAAACACGGAATCTTTCACGACATGAGCAGCATAAAACCCTCTTTCGGTGTACATTCCCACCACTTTAGTAAGGGCTTCATCGAACTTATCACGGTTAAACGTATTTTTTTTAAAAAAGCGCCACCACTTATCTTCCTTCACGTCTTTCATTTTACGTTTGATGCGGGCGCTTGAAATGGACTCATTCCCAACGATTTCAATTTGTTTGACCTCCAATGTGGGGCCACGTTCAACCTTAAATGTTAGGTTTTTCCGTCCATCATCACCCATTTTGGTTTCCACCTCCACTTTTACCAAGCTGTTTCCCTTGGCTTGAAAATGGTCCAAAATGCGTTGACGAGCAACGGCAACATCCGCAGGCTTAACAGGTCTGCCTCGTAATAAATCAATTTTCTTGCGGAGTTCGTCATTCTGGGACTTTCGGACACCCGTAATTGCATATTCCCCCAATAACGGCTCATCCTTAACCCGAATGACCAAGTAGGCACCCTGATCAATGATCCGTTCTGCCACCACCGAAATATCGGAAAAAGATCCCAGACGATATAACCTTCTAACCGCATCCGAAAACTTTTCGTCTCCGGGAATGGTGACCTCTTGCCCTACTGCAAGACCACTCGACTGAGACACCACCCGACGGGTATTCTCGTCGGAAGCCCCTTCAACGGTAATGCCCAGAATGCGATATTTCGGTTCTGGTTGGGTCGTTTGGGCATGAACCAAATTGATCAATAAACAAAAGGTTAGTATTAAACTACTTAAAATTCTGAACATACAAAATGGGTGTTTCAAAGTCTGTTAACCTAAGAGGGACAAAAGGGATGGATAACCCGCGCATCCGTAGAATCATCCGGTTTGACAAAATGGTATCCGGAAAAGAACGGATACACATCGCGTGTTATTGTATGTGGGGGCTAATTTAGGTTTTCACTCCACCAAAGCGCCGATCGCGCTGCTGATACTCGGCCACCGCCTGGTATAGCTCAGCCCGCCGAAAATCTGGCCAATAGGTATCCGTGATATAAAATTCCGTATAGGCAATTTGCCATAACAAAAAGTTGGACACACGCATTTCCCCTCCTGTGCGAATCATAAGGGATGGATCTGGTATTGTGGCGGTGTACAGGTGTTGTGCTAGAATATCAGTCGTAATAGCCTCGGCAGACAACATGCCGTTAGACACTTTTTTTGCTATGTTACGAGCCGCTTCTACAATTTCTTGCCTTCCGCTATAAGAAAGTGCAAGGGTTAGTGTCATACCTGTATTTTTTGCGGTAATCTGCATGGCTTCGTCCATTTCCCGTCGGGCCAGAGGAGGTAATGCCTCTCTGTCTCCGATGGTATTGACACGGATATTGTTCTCATCCAAAACAGGAACCTCTTTACGGATTGTTGTAACAAGCAATTCCATTAATGCCCTCACTTCTTCTTGCGGACGGTTCCAATTTTCGGCACTAAAGGTATATAGGGTTAGGAATTTTACCCCCAATTGCGCAGACGCTTCGGTGATGTCGCGAACGGAGTGAATGCCTTCCCGATGCCCAAACACACGCTTCCAACCTTGTTTTTTTGCCCATCGCCCATTTCCATCCATAATAATGGCGATGTGTTCCGGAATTTCACCCTGTTTCTTAAGAGAATGCTGACGATTCCGGTCTTCTATGGTCTGTTCTGTCTTAGAGAGACGAATAACTTCGGTTTCCATGTGGTCTCCCTCCCAAATAGGGAAGTTTCGGTTCTTTTAACAAAAGCTCCTGCCTTAAAACCAAAGCAGGAGCTTTAATCAAGAGAAGATAAGGTCTTTTTAATTACAGAATGCGTAAGACATCATTAAATACCAAGAAAACCATCAATGCAAGCAAGAGAACCATCCCCACCTGCTGTGCAATCATCCGGAAGCGCGGCGAAGGTTCTTTTCGGGCAATGGCTTCATAGATCAAAAAGACCAGATGTCCACCATCCAGCGCCGGAATAGGCAGGATATTGACAACGGCAAGGGTGACGGAAAGCAAGGCCACGATACGCCAGAAAGAATAAGCCCCTTGGTCTGCTGCGCGTTTGGTTTCTCGCGCAATCATCACAGGGCCACCAAGCGCATCCCGGACATTTTCCTGACCCATGATCAGTTTTTTGAACATCAGCAGCGTTCCCGTAGCATTGGTCCAGGTTTCGCGTGTACCTGCGGCAATGGCTCCTCCCAACGAAAAGTATTCAATTGCAGTTGCAGATCGTCCAACACCCAATAAGTATGACTCGCCTTCTTTCTTGGGAACGATGGTCGCAGAAAGCGTATCATTGACGCCATTTTTCGCACTCCGTACCCATTTAACGTCCAGCGGTTTGCCTTGGGAGTTTTTAAGCGCATCCGTCATTTCTTCCCAGAAGCGAATCGGATTTCCGTTAATCCCCACAATTTTGTCATTTGCCTTAAGCCCTGCTTTTTCTGCGGGCATGTCTGGAACCACTTCGCCAATGCGAGAATGGAAATAGGGCGTGATCCCAAAATTTCCTTGTGCTTTGGATAGTTTAGAAACCATCGCCGGAGGGGCATTCAAGGTAATTTTATTACCATTCCGATTCACTGTAATCGAAGGATTATCGGCCATCAAGACACCAATATTCAAGATATCGGTATGTCGTTTCACCTGTTTCCCATTCACGGCAACGATGCGGTCCCCCGTCCGCAGCCCCATATCATAGGCCAAAGAGCCTTCCTCCACCGAAAACTGCGCAATTTGCTCAATCGGGATATATGGTTCGCCATACGTAAGTTTGAGGGTAGAAAAGATAATGATTGCGAGAATCATGTTAAAAATAACCCCGGCGGTTATGACCACCATCTTTTGCCAGACTGGCTTGGCCCGGAATTCCCAAGGCTCAGGTACCCCTTCCACAAAGCCGGTATCCATACTCTCATCAATCATTCCAGAGATTTTGACGTACCCCCCTAAAGGGGTTGCCCCAATTACATACTCCGTTTCACCGATTTGTTTACCAAGAATCTTGGGAGGAAAACCGATTGAAAACCGCTCTACCCGCATTCCAAATGCTTTGGCAGAGAGGAAGTGCCCCATTTCATGAACCAGCACCAGAATAAACAGTGCGAGAATCACCCAGAAAACATAGGTTAATACATTTCCAACAGAGCCTAAAGAACTCAATATATCCTGCATGAATTTTTTGGATGGTTGTTAAAACTTCGGAAAATACGAAAGGCGGGGTTAAAATGCACTATCGGCTAAACAAGTTCCCCAACAAAACGTCTTGTTTCAGAATCCACAGACCGAAGCACGTCTAAATCTATGCCTCCCTCATGCTGGATCCGTCCAAGGGCTTTTTCCACAAGGGCTGGAATATCGGCAAAACGAATGGTTTCTTGTAAGAACAACCCCACTGCCACCTCGTTAGCCGCATTGAGCACTGCCGGGGCCACGCCTCCCCTGTCTAGGCTCTCGAATGCCAAACGGAGGGATGGGAACTTATCAAAATCTGGGGTTTCAAATTCCAACGACCGAATCTGAGACCAGTTAAGCCGTTCATGTGGTGCCGCCCAACGTCGGGGGTAGGTCAGGGCATATTGAATGGGTACTTTCATATCTGGTACGCCAAGTTGGGCCTTCGTAGAGCCATCACAAAACAAGACCATCGAATGGATAATGGATTGTGGATGCACTACTACTTGAATTTTTTCAGGTTCAATATCAAACAGCCACCGGGCTTCAATCACTTCCAGCCCCTTGTTCATCATGGTTGCGGAGTCTATGG
This sequence comes from Bacteroidetes Order II. bacterium, assembly GCA_016788705.1. NCBI lineage: Bacteria > Pseudomonadati > Bacteroidota > unclassified Bacteroidota Order II. > Bacteroidota Order II. bacterium. The sequence continues at coordinate 21,076 of JAEUSQ010000066.1, read as the reverse complement.
TGATTTTTGCCCCCATGTCCCAGTTTGGGTGTTTTAAGGCTTCGGCTTTGGTGATGGTGGCAAAGTCGGAGGCGGAGCGTGTCCGAAAGGGGCCTCCAGAGGCCGTCAGGATTAAGGTTTCTACCGCTTTTTCAGGCTCACCCAACAGGCATTGAAAAATTGCGGAGTGTTCGGAATCCACAGGTAATACAGCGGTTCCCGTTTGTCGGGCCAGTTCTGCAATTAGTTTGCCGGCCACCACCAAGGTTTCTTTATTGGCAAGGGCAATATCTTTTCCGGCTTTCATCGCAGCAATCGTTGGTGCCAAACCCGCATAGCCGACCATGGCTGCCACCACCAAATTTGCATCCGGATGGATTGCAGCTTCTTCGATCCCTTCGGCGCCAGTTGCCACCCTGGTGGGCGTTCCATGTAGGGCTTCACGAACGTATGCATACTGCGTTTCATCCCCGATGACCACCAATTTTGGCTTAAACTGTTGGGCTTGCCGAATGAGGAGATCCGCATTTTTCCCCGCCGTAAGCGCTACAATACGAATGTTCTCCGGAAAGAGGCAGGCAATTTCAAGGGTTTGTGTACCAATGGAACCGGTTGAACCCAGTACCACGAGGTTTCGGAGAGGTTCCGATTCGTGAGAGGTATAAAAGGTGTGGTTAGGTAACATATGGTCTAAGATCGCTATTCCGGAGCCATGAGAGCAAAAGAATTTTAACGGGAAAAGACACAAAAAAAGGCGAATCCCAAAAGATCCGTCCTTTATGATGCTTTAATAGACCATTAGCGCACCACCATCACTTTTTGTTGATGGCTTGGGCTTCTCAAGATATACAGACCTGTTGGAAATCCTGACAGGTTTACCAAAATCTGATCTTGTGCTTCGCCCTGCCAAACCATCTGGCCCAGAATATTATAGAGTTTAAGGGCAACAGGTTTGTTAGAGACCGATTGAACTTTTACATGAAGTTGGTCGCGGACCGGATTAGGGTAGGTGGCGAGTTGAAAACGTGCAATGGGTTCGGTTTGGGTAGCGGTTGTTCCGGTATTGTCGTTTTTGAATGTTGGATTTTGTATCACAAAATTACCTATTCCATTTGGGTTTCGGGCATAGCTTTTATCTGCTTCCTGTACACCAAATGTTACCTGATCCACAATTTGTTTGGCAGGATCAGACAAGATAACTGCTTCACCGGATGCCGATAACTTAAAGTTTGCATGGAGCGCACCTTGGCTTCCGTTCTCGTCTGCCCATACAATTAGGTATCCGTTTGCCGGAATAATGGTGCCATTAGGCAACGTCCATTTTCCTATATTATCTTCTTTATCCGTTAAAAAATAACCACTTAAGTCAATATTAGAATTCGTTGTATTGTATAGTTCGATCCAGTCTTCATACTCCCCAACTTCGTCGGCAACTGTTTTTGTGTTTTGCGCCATCAGTTCATTGATGACCACCGTTGTAGCTGAGATCGCTTGAATGGGTACTTGATAAACATACAGTTCGTGTTCAGCTCCTTCCGGCAGATACGTTGCTGTTTGAAAACCATCATTTGCAATGCCTTCAAAATAATATCGTACACAGGAACCCGCACCATAGCCCGGAATTTCGGCTCCATAGACTTGGTCACCGGCTGCCCCATCATTATGTAAGCCATCGTCAACCATAGCCACTTGTGTAAATGTACCCTCCAAACCATTTCCAAAATATAGGTTTATCCCTTTGGCATTTCCGGTTGCCCTGACGGTAATCCGGGCAGGTTTTAATGGCGCAGGCGCTTTCCCAGCACCCAAATCGGATGTCAGGGTTACGCCATCTAAGGTAATTCCGGTCCGGCTCACCTCTGCATTGGCCAATAGTGCCGTTCTCCGGTTATTGACAAAATTTTTTAGCACCTGAATTTCATTCGTAAAAGCTGTGTAGGTCATGCGTTTTTTGGGGTCTGCATTTATCGGCTCTTTAATCAAGTTGAAATATGTATCAATCTGTGCCCCAATCGAAACTGGATCGAACGCATCTTTCATCAAAGTCCGCAGATGAGCCAAATACCGCTGGCGATAAGCGGGTACAGCCAAGACTTTGTTCATGAGCGGGTAATTGACCTTGGTTTCATTATAAAACGGACTCCATGATGAAGTATTGGACTTCATAACGCTATTTCCGTCGTATTCATGCGTCAGCAATCGTCCTGTTTCTTTATCCCAATACAGATAATAGTCCATTTTCCCTTTGTAGATGTAGCTATCATCATCCGAAAACAGGTCTTCACTGGCCAAGTGCCATAGAATCCGATCCACATCAAGTGAAACCGGATATTGTGTGGTACGGTCTGTCAATGTCGTATTGTTGAGAGTGGCAGCGGCCTGCACCAAATCCTCCCAAGGCTTGCTCCTTTTTGTTGATTTCAGGGTATAGTATTTTTGGTAGGCTGTGGTATCGGTCCCTAAATAGTTGATGGCAGCTGTTCCATCGCCCCAGCCACCACCCCCAGGCCCACCAGGTCCACCCGTTCCGGTTGTGGGTGCATCTGCACGCCACCGGGTCCCATTGTCGTTCCGAAACCATTCTCGGATAAAGGCTTTGTCCAACTGCTGTACATTGGCATAAATTCCCCAATCTACGCCGTTGATCATTAGCTTCACATAATTCGCTTGTGCAGCCGGAATGTGCTTCCGGATTTGCTTGAGGTATAGCACTTCCCGCATAAATGAATGATCATCAAACGCATTGTTCAGGTTCAAGGTTTTGTAGCCCAACCAGTTTTGGTCTTCTACCTGCGCATCCAGCGTAATGTTAAACGATTTTTTTTGGGAAGTTCCGGTATTATAAGAGGTTTGTCCCTTAAAGCGAACACCTACTTTTTGAAAGGTCTGCCCACCTACGGTCATTGTACCAATCAGATCCGTTTTAGAGGCGTAATTTTGGGTGAGTAGCGCCCACCAATTGGATTCGGAGAAATTCAATTCAATGGTTCGGATGATGCTTTCGTCGTATAAACCGCCCAAGTCACGGCCTCCTGTTTTCAACATGGTACCGCCTGAAGTGAACTGCATTTGAGCAGGCAAATTTTGTGCTACTGTTTTATTATCAACAATTATGTTTGTGAGGACAAAACAGATAGCCATAACTTTGTATAGCTGAGTCATGACTTAAGGACTTTAGAAGGTGAATGTATTTTCTTGCCGCTTCGCTTAACAATTTGGTCACATGGCTTCAGGTGAGATTCTTGTATGCGCATAATTTCCGCCTTAAACCGGAACCTTTAGACGTCTCAGACTTTAAGGAAACAATACTGCATACACGCCATATGGAAACGACTACTCTTATCGCATCGCCGCCCCATTATTTTCGTTCCGCATTTTTTCAGGAGGGTTCTTCCTATATAAAATCTACCCAGACCCTGTGGCTCCCCTTATGGCTGGGCTGGATGGGAACCCTGATGTTTTTCACTTTGCTAACCGCCCTGCAAGGACATGATGGTTTACCATATTTACTTGGCGGATTGGGCTTGGGTGCGCTGGCACTTTATGGCTGGCTAACCGGATATGTACACCGTCAACCAGCAGAGATCATCATTGAAGAAGACGTGGCACACATTCGAACCATTTGGGAGGTTTCTCAAGGGCTTTCCGGGGCACCTTTTTGGGTTACGGGATTTATGGCCAAAAGCCCAGACCGCTGCACCGTAAACTTCGGGCCGGAAGTCTTTGAACTAACCCGTACAAATTGGCCTTCTTTCGAGTCCTTGACAATAGCGCTTGCACAAGCCTCCGAGCTGGGTTCTACACCATTAAGGGTATCGGCTCCGGATTAGTTCATCCACACATCTTCCACTTCCACCTCCTTAGGAAAGGCGATATACCATTTTTCCTGTGGTTCTGCCAAGGCCCGGATGATGGCGTTATCGGCCACAGCAGAAAGTTCCATAACCCGATCATACCGATCTACTACTTGTATTGTATCTGTTATTTTTCCATAGCCTTTTACCCGTACCAATTTATGTTCAAAATAAAAAGGTAAGACATTTTCGGCCTTGGTACCCGATAGGTGCTTGGTCTTCGTAAGCCAGTCTATAACACGTGACCGAATTTTTTGGAGCACCGTTTCTGAAGGTGGTTGCTCGCCAAATTGTACACGGAGTAACCTTCGGTTCACAAATCGGTCGGCCAAGTCAGACAAAACGGGATCGTGCGCCTGCGTCCAAACTTTGATGCTAAACTCCACATCTGTGTCATCGAGCGCACAAAACTGCCTCCGCACATTCGGGTCTTCAACGTCTTTCTCGTTCAGCCGCTGACCGAGGAAAAAGGCAAACGCCGGAGAAGCAGGTTTTAACGCCAACCTACGAGCATATTCGATAACCGATTTCAATGCAATATCAGCAGCAATAACGGTTTTATGTAAATAAACCTGCCAATACATTAGCCGCCGTGCAATCAGGTAGTTTTCCACGGCATATTGACCTTTCCGTTCCACCATCAATCGGGCATCTGGGCCGCCTTCCAAAGGATGTACCCGCATGGTTTTAATGATGCGCTCCACACCCACAACGCCTTCGGCCACACCCGTAAAAAAGGAATCGCGACGGAGATAATCCAACCGATCCATATCCAATTGGCTGGCAATAAGTTGGTGAAAAAAAGGCCGTTCGTAGCAATCATCAAAAATATCCAATGCGCGTTGTAATCTACCACCGAAACGGTCATTTAGATCGGCCATCAGCGCTCGGCTCATCTGTTCGTGGTGGAAGTCTTCAAAAAAAACATGCTCCAAGGTATGCGAAAACGGCCCATGCCCCACGTCATGTAGCAGTGCGGTAACCATAGCCGCTTCAGCTTCTTTTTTGGAAACCAGCGTTCCTTTTTCAGAAAGATGTTGCAGGGCATCCGAAATCAAGGCCATTGCGCCCAAGGCATGACCAAAACGGTTGTGTTCTGCATTCGGAAAAACCATATGTCCAAGCCCCAATTGCCGTATTCGACGCAATCGTTGCACTTCCGGTGTTTCCACCAAATCAAGAATTAGCCCTTTGGGTACCGAAATAAAGCCATGTACTGGATCGGAGAACATCTTAAAACGAGATCGTACTGCCATGCGCATAAGGTTTGTCCGGAAAGGTACTACACCCCTCCGGACTTCCCAACTAATTACCCAAAAAAGTATTACATACTTGGGCGCACAACCAAAGGCCAAGGGATCTGTTTACTAATCCATTTTTTAAACCGCCTATTTAATGGATTTAAGGGCGAAGGCGCTTTAAAGGACAGGCGTTTGTCTGCACGCTTTTTCGCTGGCTTTTTGGGAGATTCAAAAAATTGATCATACCGACACAGGGAATATGGGATAAATGCGTTCATACCATATGGTTTTGTGAAACAAAGTGCGACATGGTTACCCATTTGGGAATACCTATTCGCTATGCATGTGGTTTAACGATTTAGCTGGCAAAAAGATGTCTTGCTTTAGCATAAAAACGTTTTTTAAGTGTATAATTTTAAAATGTTTACATAAAACCGCTTTCAGTAGCGCTTCCACACAAACATTAAAGCCATGAGTAGAAAAAGGGAACAAAAAAAGACTGCCCAAACGGAACAGTCTTTATTGCTTGATGAGCTAACCTTTATTTTGCGGCTTCAGCCTCTGGTTGGCGGTTTTTCAATTCTACATCCAAAAGGTATAAACTCGGTCCAGATCCACCAATAAGTTTAAGTTTTTCAATAATTTGCGATGCATTATCTTCTTCTTCCACCTGCTCATCTATGTACCAATGCATCAGTGTTTGCAAGGCAAAATCTTTTTCAGAAACCGCTAAGCTATACAATTTATGAATGCGCTGGGTAATGTGTTGTTCGTGCTGCAATACTGCCTCGAAAACCTGAAGTGGTGTACCAAAAGACGCAGGTGGGGCAGCAATCGCTTTAAGTTCCACTTTTCCACCCCGTTTGAGCAGAAAGTCAAAGAGTTTTGTGGCATGCAAGGTTTCTTCTTGCCACTGCAAACGGAGCCAATGCCCAAAACCACTTAGGTTTAGGGATTCCATATAACCAGCCATTGCCAGATAGAGATAGGCAGATTCAAACTCGGCTTGTATTTGATCGTTAATCGCAAATTGAATGTTGCTTTTCATCATTATTTTAATTTAGAAGAGTCAGGGGTGGTGAATAAAGTATCAATTTAATACGAAGTAGAAAAGCAAATGATCCACCCTTCATCGGAATTTATGGCAAAGATACTTTCATGGATTTCTTCAGCCAACCCAATTCCCAACAAAAGAAGGCTCTGTCACCGATAAAAACAGAAGCCTACAGCATTAAAATACCTGTCTTCAACCCATCCAAAGGGGATGAACGATCTAAAGCGGTACCTTTTTAATTGCTCAGGACAAGGACATCCATGCCCTCGCGAAGTTAGAGTTGCATGACCAGATAAGCCCAAAGCATCAGCGCTAACGCAAATAACTCGGCGGTCACAACCAAACGGGAAGTTTTCATGGCTTTGTGTTGGTTTAGCGGTTGTGCAAAACGATTCTAATGCTTAGAACGAGAAAAGGCCATACAAAGGATCATTCCCTGTACAGCCTTTCCTCTGTCTATCAGCGTTCCGATGAGTTTACACGGCCTGATCAAAAGATGACCAATGGCCACGATTTTTTTATTTTGTGTATTTCATCTTTGGAAACAAGGGAAGGACTACGGATAAAAACGGATCGAACAGATCACAAACGGATAATAAAACTTGCAAAATTCTGCAACCCGCGTTTCTATTGACCACAGGGACCACCGATGAAGCACCCTTTAAAAAAATCAAAAAAACCGGAACCGTATGCCGTGTATGATGTACGAAGACATATATCCAATCACCTGCTACAAACCGACATGAAAACCGCTACCTTGGCCTCTTTCTCTGGTCTATTCCCCACCTTGTCTCCACTGTGGATTATTTTGCTCATGATTCATTTCATGGCCTGTCAAGACCCCACACGCGGGCAAATGGCCAAAATTGAAGAAGCCAATCGGAACGCAAAAGCGGTAACTACTGCCCTAGAAAACAAGTTGAACGGAACAGAAATGATTCCAGACTCCCCTACTGCCTCCACAAATAATGCCCAAGAAGCCGCCTTTAACGCATTGATGGCTTGGGCTGCTACGCAACAACTCGGCGCAAGACCCTTCAACGAAATCTTGGTGGAGGTCGGCAAGAAATTCATCGGCCAACCCTATGTAGGTGGTTTACTGGATAAAGATACCTCCAAAGAACCGCTGGTGGTAAATTTTTCTGCCTTCGACTGTTTGTTGCTGGTGGAAACCGTGACCGCCCTCTCTACACAAATTGCCCGAAACGATACCAATTACCAAAACTTTGAGGCTACCCTTCGTGCTATTCGGTATAAAGATGGTAAACAAGGATATGGTACGCGCCTACATTATTTCACCGATTGGATTTTAGAAAATAGTGCGCACAACCGCATTAAAGATGTGACCAAAGAAGTGGGGCAAGGAGCGGGCCTTGTGCAGTCTAAACAAACGTTAAACTTTATGAGCACGCACCGAGGCAGCTACCCGCAATTAATTGGGAACGATGCCTTGTATCAAGAAATTGTGCAAATGGAGCAACGGCTTAAAGGCGTTCAGTTGTTCTATGTTCCAAAAACCAACCTACGCAAGATTTACAGCAAACTCCAAGCAGGCGATATTCTGGCAACCGCTACCAACCTTAACGGTTTAGATGTAACACATACCGGCTTTGTGGTTGCGAACCCGGATGGCTCCAAAGGCTTTATGCACGCATCTTCTGGAAGTGGGAAAGTCAAGATTTCACCCGATTTACAGGAGTATAGCATGGGCATTAAAGCGCAAGTTGGGATTGTGGTTCTTCGCCCGATTAAGCCCTAAGGAGACTATTTTACATAGTAGATTGCAGAAAGCCCCTTTTGGGGCTTTTTTTATGGTGTTCCATTCTCATTTTTTTGTAATTAAAGCGCATATAGTTGAGAAGTAACTTTGCGGCAGGACTAAACCTTAACTGGCCATGCAGCGTTTACGCTTTTTCCCTGCTTTCTTTTTCCTCTTCCTCCCGCCCATTCTTCATGCGCAACCAACTTCACTTCCTTTAGACAGTGTTTGGGCCTATGTTAGACGGAGTCACCCGATCATAAAAGCCGCAAGGGCTGAGGTTTCTGGTGCCGAGGCCGAAAAAACGGGGCTATCGGTACGGTTTCCGAATTTACCGGAAATGGATGCCTCGATGATGCGGGTGATGGGTGGTCGGCTGTATTCCTTGACCATTGGTGGGATGCATACCCTTGAATTACGGAATCAGGTGACTTCACGAAGGACGATTGGTGAAGCAAAAGTGGCAATGGCCCAACAAGTGGCGCAGGGAATCATACAAAAACAGTATGCGGAAGTCCGAAGGAGTTATTTGCAGGCCGCATTTGCACAAGAGAAACAAATCTTACTTCGGATAAAGGCAGCCGAGGCCAAGCAACTCCATGATGCACTTAAGGAGCGGTTTCGGATGGGACAAGCAGCCGGATTTGACGTAACGATGGCCGCCCTGGATGCAAATCGCGCCGATATTGCGGTAAGACAGGCTGAAATACAAACCGAAAAAGCCCGTCGGGCGTTGACATTGGTGGCCGAGATGGAGTTGGGGCCTCATTTAAAACTGGTCGTTCCTGCCATGCCAACCGCACTGCCGGATGATACGCAACTGGTGGAAATAGCATGGCAAACCCGTGCCGAACTAAAGCAATTAACAAAAGAACGGGATTTGACGACTGGTTTACGTCTTTTATCTTATCAAAACAAAACACCTAACCTTCAAATTGGGGCTTTTTTTGCTTTAGACAACACCTATTTAGATCGCTTTACGCCCGTTGTGGGTCTTCGGGCTGCAATGCCCTTGCCCATCCGAAACGCAGGTTGGTACAACAATGGGACCGCAGAAATCAACCGCCTCGACCATGAATTGGAACGGATTAATTTTCTGTATGAAGCCCAAAAAGAGAAAATTAGGAACGAGGTACTAACGGCGAGTACGCAATACCGATTGCTGGTAGAAACCCTCCAACTTGCCCAAGTCGTAGAGGCGTCCCTTGCCGAGAGTATGGCGCAAACCGAAGCCATGTATCGCGAGAAGCGCATAGATGTGATTCAATATCTTGCTCAGCGTACACGACAACATCTTGTTAAAATTGAACATATGGAACTCATGCAACAGGCTATTTTGGCCTATGCAGAGGCCGAACTCGCAACGGGCTTGCTCCCTATGCCCTAACGTTGCTCTTATGCACCCAATGCTTGAAATCATGAAACGCTTTTTTTTGTTACTGTATTTTACCCTTGGCATGTTTGGTACAGGCTGTCAATCTGCAGATTCTACCGCTTCCACGCCTCCCCCCAAGGCTGCTGCCTCTTCCCCTAATGAATTGGTTCTTACCCCCGAACAAGTCAGCCAACTTGGTATTCAGAGCATCCGCGTTGTTAAGAACGGTTTGGGAATTCCGATTTCGGTGCAAGGCAAAGCCATCCCCAATCATCATGGAACCGGCGTCGTGAGTGCGCCTATTTCCGGCAGAATTATTCGTTTGTATGCACATCAAGGCCAAATGGTACGAAAAGGCCAAGTAGTGGCCGAGTTAGAAAGCCTTGAATTTGCAACTTTGGCAGCGGAATACCTACAAGCGGAATCCGATCTTCACTATCGAAAACTGGAGTGGGAACGATTACAAGCGTTATACGAAAAAAACTTAGTCCCTCAATCAGAAGTACAACGGGCCGAGGCCGAAAAAATGCGTGCCACCACGCAAATTCGGGTTACAGAAACGAAACTCACGGCCACCGGCATTGGTCGGTCGTATTTGCAACAATGGGCTTCTCGAAAGATTCAGCAGCCTACGCTTCCAGTCTATGCCCTTGTTTCTGGCATGGTAAACACCCAGGATGTACAAATAGGCCAATCGGTTGTAGCCTATGCACAGATGATGACCCTGATCCCAACAACGGAGGTGATGGTAGAAGCCTTTGTTTCACCAGAGCAAGCACCACGCATTCAGGTGAACGACGAAGCCACCGTTCGGCTACAAGGCCAGACAGAAGTGATACGTATGACGGTGGTTGGGGTACAAGCCACCATGGACGAAGCGCGTCATGCGGTGCGCGTATTATTGGAAAGCCAAACGCTCAACGGCTTCCCGAAGCCTGGCCAGTTGGTTCAAGTGGAGTTCTCCACCCTCGTTGATGATTTCGCCACCCAAATTCCGCTATCGGCAATTGAGTACGAAGGGGACGATGCCCATGTTTTTGTGCAGAAAGCCGAAAATCGGTACGAGCGTCGGCCTGTAAAAGTCCTCCGATTGCTTGGAGACGCTGCCTTAATTTCAGAGGGCCTTCAAGGCGACGAAACCATCGCCATCACCCAAGTCTTTACCCTAAAATCGTTAAGCAGACTGGCCGAATTTGCGGAATAGGGTCTTTTTTATTTGCACTCCCCCCGATACCCATATGCTAAACAAACTGATAGACTTCAGCCTTCGGCAAAAATACATTGCACTTGCATTGGTGGCGCTTGCAGCCTTTGGCGGGGTGATGTCTTTGCTTAAATTGCCGATTAATTCTTTGCCAGATGTGACCCCCGTACAGGTCTTGGTGATCACGCCGGCTGGTCGGTATGCCCCTTATGATGTGGAGCAATTGGTCAGCTTTCCCATCGAGACGCAAATGAACGGCCTACCGAAGGTTAAAGAAGTGCGTTCCATTTCTCAATTTGGCCTTTCGGCAGTTACCGTAGAATTTGAGGAAGACACCGACATTTATTTTGCCCGTCAGATGGTGAGTCAACAACTTCAAAACGTGGCGGGGAACTTGCCACAAGGGGTTTCTCAACCGAGGCTTGGGCCCATCTCTACGGCACTTGGCGAGATCTATCAATATGTGATTCGCTCAAAAAATCCGTGCCCGGCGGATATTAAAGAACCGAGAACCGATTGTCATTCCCTCACAGAACTGCGCACCATTCAAGATTGGATGATTGCACCTCAGCTCAAAACCGTATCTGGTGTCACCGAAATCAATGCTTTTGGCGGATATGTCAAACAATATGCAGTTACTGTAAACCCCGAACAAATTAGGGCATACCAACTCACCCTTGAAGATATTTCAATGGCCATCGAGGCAAATAACCAGGTTTCAGGTGGCAACTATTTGGAACACAATCAAGAACAATACATCATCCGGGGTTTTGGGCAAATCCGCACCATCGGAGATTTGGAAAATATTATCATAAAAGATGCCGGAACGCCTATTTTTTTGCGCGATCTCGCAACGGTTACGCTCGGTACGCAGCTTCGCCAAGGTGCGGTTACACAAGACGGCCACGGCGAAGTGGTGACGGGCATTGTGATGATGCTCCGAGGCGGCAATGGCATGGATGTGATTCAAAAAATTGAAGAGAAAATTACCGTTATACAAAAGGGATTGCCCGAAGGCGTCCAAATCGAAAAATTCTACGACCAATCGGATCTTATTCAACGTACCACTTGGACCTTAGAAAAGAACTTATTAGAAGGCGGCTTTTTGGTGATTGTGGTTTTACTTTTGCTTTTGGGCGAGGTAAGAGGGGCCATTATTGTAGCATCCGTAATCCCCCTATCCATGCTCTTCGCCTTTATCGGGATGTACGAATTTGGCTTGGCAGCGAACCTTATGTCCCTGGGGGCCATAGACTTTGGGATGGTGGTGGATGGCTCGGTGGTGATGATCGAGCATATGGTTCATAAGGTGCAACACATAGAAGAAGGACGATCGGTATTTTCGACCCTTCGCGAGGCCGCACACGAGGTTTCTCGGCCCATTTTTTTCGGTGTGCTCATTATCATTATGGTATATGTGCCAATTGCCACCTTTAGCGGTACCGAGGGTATCTTGTTCCGACCTATGGCGATTACCGTGGCCACGGCTGTCTTTGGTTCTTTGTTGCTCGCCCTAGTCTTTGTTCCGGCCATTGCCACCATCGTTTTTCGGAAAGGGGTTCGCATCCAGCAAAACCGTGTAATGGACTGGCTCCAACCACGCTATGTCCAGATTTTGGAAAAAGCCTTGCGCAACCGAAAAACAACCCTCGGAGTGGCTTTTACCGTCTTTATTCTGGCGCTCATTTGGATGCCTTTCTTAGGAACGGAATTTCTGCCAGAATTAGACGAAGGGTCTATACTGGTGGAACAAGTACGGCTTCCAAGTATTACCCTCGATGAATCGGTGAAACGGGCAAATGATTTTGCGGCAAAAGCCAAACAGAGCATTCCGGAAATCCAAACAATCGTTCCCAAAACGGGTCGGTCGGACTTGGCGAATGACTGGATGGGGGTTCACCAAACCGATGTGTGGGTGGTATTAAAGCCTATGGATGAATGGCGAAAAGGGGTTAGTAAAACCGATATTCAAGACCAAATGCGTCCTTTGTTAGACAGAGAGGCGGGCTTGGCCTATAATTTTACCCAACCCATTGCCATGCGGGTGGACGAACTGACCAGCGGTGTAAAATCGGATTTAGCCGTGAAAATTCAGGGGGAAAATCTGACCGAACTAAACAAGGCTGGGACACAAATTGCCCGTATTCTCCCACAAATTGCAGGAACGGACAATTTTTTCTTGGAACGTACCGTCGGACAACCCTATCTGAACATCCAGATAGACCGCGAAGCCATTGCAGCTTATGGCCTCAATGTGGCAGACGTGCAAACGGTTATAGAGGCTGGAATCGGTGGTAAATCCGTTAGTGAAGTTTTTGAAGGCCAACGCCGTTTTGAGATCAGCCTACGTTTTCCGGAAACGGCGCGCAAACATTTTGCAGACATTTTGCAAGCACCTGTTCCATTACCCAATGGTGGTTCTATTCCGCTTTCGCAAGTGGCCCACATTGCACCACAAGAAGGCGCAAGAGAGATTGCCCGCGAGAACGGCTGGCGGAGGGTGATTTTGGGTATCAACCTGCGTAATACGGACATCGGAACCTATGTTGCTAAACTCGAAGACGCCATTGCCCGTGAGGTAAAAATGCCTCCAGGGGTCTTTCTCCAATATGCGGGGTCTTTTGAAGACCAACAACGTGCCACGCAGCACCTGATGATTGTGGTTCCATTGGCTTTATTGATCATTTTTGGCTTGCTCTACATCATGTTTGGACAAGCTCGGTATGCGTGGCTCATTTTCCTAAACCTCCCATTGGCCTTTTCTGGTGGCATTTTCCTGCTCGGAATTCGTGGATTATACCTCTCGGTCTCGGCCAGTATTGGCTTTGTGGCGCTTTTTGGGGTGGCGGTACTCAATGGGATTGTACTGATTTCCCACTTAAACCATTTGCGGCAAAAGGGAATGGACGTTCAATTTGCCATTCGACAAGGGGCTTCAGACCGTCTTCGACCTGTACTTATGACTGCCTTGGTGGCTGGACTGGGCTTCATTCCAATGGCTTTTAATGCGGGCCCAGGATCGGAAGTACAACGACCTTTGGCGACGGTCGTAATTGGTGGTTTGATCACGGCGACCATGCTCACCCTTTTTGTGCTACCTACCCTCTACGGATGGGTTGAAAAAGATACCGAGATCCCCATTCTTGATCAAGAACCTGAATAGACCTCGCTTGTGCAGACAACTTAACCGAGAACACGTGCAATTTGGGCTGCCACTCGTGCATTATTTTCGAGGAGTACCAAATTTGCTTCTACGCTACGTTTACCCGTCATTTCGGCTATTTTTTTGAGGAGAAAGGGGGTTACAGCCGCCGAACGTAGTTTATGGAACTCGGCTTCCTCAATGGCCAAAGCGATGATAGGCTCAATTTCGCCCTTCGGAATAGCGGCTTCTTCGGGAATAGGCACCGCCACCAATATACCTCCCGGCAAATTTAGTTGCCGCTTGGCCCTTATGATCGCTGCCACTTCTTCGGGCGTATCGCAACGCACATCCACTGTTAGGCCACTCTCTCGGCTATAAAATGCTGGAAATTCATTTGTTTGATAACCAATAACGGTAACACCAAACGTTTCGAGGTATTCCAACGTCGCGGGTAAGTCCAATATCGCTTTTGCACCCGCACACACCACCGTAACGGGCGTTTGGGCTAACTCCTGCAAATCTGCACTTACATCAAAACTTCCGGTTCCAAGGTCCCCCAACCCACGATGGACGCCGCCAATCCCGCCAGTTGCAAACACTTGTATCCCGGCTCGATGGGCTGCCCACATGGTGGCCGCAACCGTAGTAGCACCATGTAGTTTTCGGGCCACCACAATGGGCAAGTCGCGGCGGCTCACTTTGCGAATGTCTTGTGCTGTCGCCAAAAGCCGAATGTGCGCCTCGTTCAATCCAGCAATGATTCGGCCTCCAATTATACCAATGGTGGCAGGCCGTACTCCTTCCTCTCGGATAATCGCCTCTAAGCGTTGAGCCAGTTGTATGTTTTGTGGATAGGGCAAGCCATGACTGATGACCGTAGATTCTAAAGCAACAATGGGTGGCATGGGACTGGTTTTGAATGAGCAATAATGTTTTTTAGCACTCCAATGTAATCAAAAAACGTGCCCAAGAATCTATCGGTAGATTTCACGAAACACGGCCTTAGAGACCATAAAAGACCGGAACCAGTTAGGTGCGAACACCTTCACCGATCCCGGCCTTGTCTTTATGTGATACTCTTTGGTGAACAGCGTCTTATTTCAGCAATGCCATCTTGCGCGTAAACACTTTTCCACCCGTTTCGAGACGATAGAGGTACATGCCCGATGCCAATCCTGTCGCATCAAACGTAACTTGATGATTTCCGGCATTAAAGGGGCCATTTGCCAATTGTGCCACTTGCTTTCCGGTTAGATCATATACAGCCAAATGAACGCTCTGGTTGGCCGTAAGGCTGAAGCGAATGGTGGTTGCAGGATTGAAGGGGTTTGGGTAGTTTTGCTCGAGTAGCATCGTTTCAGGGACTTCATTGGCTTCTGTGGCAACGCTGGTTAAGTTGCCAAGGTGACCGATGGTAGAAAGAGCAGACCATCCATTGAGCCAGTTTTTTCCCCTAAAAGCACCAATAAAATCTTGCTTATCGAAGAATGATTCACCTGGATCGCTCCATTTGGTGGTGAGAATGGGGCTATTGGCCGTTTTCGGACGGGGATCCAATTTCCCATCAGCGGCACGGCTGACTCCACCCAACATAGGATCTATGATGCTATTGGCATTGGCGGTAAGGTGCGCCTCAATGAAAGCCGTACTTTTAGAAATGGCCGCCAAAGTGGTATTGGTGCTCCCAATATTCCACCAGATGTTATTTTTCAGCAACAAATTGCCATCCTCAAGTTGTTTTTTTGAGTCGCCGCCCTTAGACGCTACTTCTTCGATACTCACCCCATTGGTTGGAAAGTCTGTAAAAATGGTATTCAGGTATTTACCACCAGAGAAATCGCGGAATTTAAGGGCAAAGTCATTTTTATCGTTACCCGGATTGCTTCCCAAGCCAGACCCAATAAACGTGGCATTGGAAATCATGGGTGTAGAAAACGGCTGACCTGTAAAATTCCCTGAAGGACCACCATCATGCTCCCCTCCACGGCCTGCAATATCTGAACGATTTAGTGAGAACCAATACTGCCCTCGCCCCCGATATCCCTCGTCCCAGTCGAACGTATCGTCTTCACAGAAAGCGCCAGAAATATAACGCATATTGACCGTACCGCCGAACATCTCGAAGCAATCATCTGTATTTGAATATACTTCTACATATTCAATTTTGGTGCCACGTCCAACAGCCCCAAGTGTAAGACCGTTGATTTCGTTCCCAGAGGTATTTAGAACCGCACCGCCATGACGAATGGAGACATACTTGAGTACGCCACTATTGTCTTCATCATCCGAGCCACCGTACTTCGCATCCAAGTCTGCGGGAATGCCTTCTACCTGCTTATCATTAACCGGATTCGAGGTGGTGGCTTTTCCGAGGATTACCACGCCGCCCCAGAGACCACCATCCGTCGGAAGTAAATCTGTTACATCATTCACATCATCCAACTCCGATGTAAAAATGATCGGTGCATCTACACGGCCTTCTGCCTGAATTTTGGCCCCACGACGGATGATTAATGCAGAAGTAAACTCACCAGTTGTAGGGTTTTTCCGGCCCTTAATCACGGTACCGGGTTCAATAAAGAGGGTTGCACCGTTGTTTACAAAGACCAATCCATCGAGCAGGTATTCAAAATTGGCAGACCACGAGGTACTACTGGCCAAGTCATCTTTTATGATAATGACTTCTTTCTGAAGTTTTGAACGTTCTCCTGCAATATTTTGCGTCCAAAGTGCCGTCCATCCTTTAATCCAAAGGTTATTTCCAAATGCGCCCAAGTGCTTCGGATCGGTATGCCATGCATCCCCGGTCGAGGCCCAGGGCGTGGTCATTACGGCTGCATTCTTATCCACCGGGCGTGGATCCAGCAGGTTGCGCTGTTCCCAACTAATACCCGCCAAGCCCGGATTGGTAATCGCATTTTGGTTCGCCGTTAGGTGCGCCTCGATAAAGGCCGTATTTTTTGTGACGTTTGCCAACGTCGTATTCGCATGACCAATGTTCCACCATAGGTTATTTTTCAGCAACAAATTGCCATCCTCAAGTTGTTTTTTTGAGTCACCCCCTTTGGAGGTTACTTCTTCAATACTGACTCCATTAGAAGGGAAATCGGTAAACACGGTATTCAAATATTTACCGCCAGAAAAGTCTCGGAATTTAAGGGCAAAGTCATTTTTATCATTTCCAGGTACCGTTCCTAAGCCAGAACCAATAAACGTGGCATTCGAAATCACAGGTATCGAATACGGTTGACCTGTAAAATTACCCGAAGGACCGCCATCATGCTCCCCTCCACGACCCGCAATATCTGGACGGTTCAGCGAAAACCAAAATTGACCACGGCCACGGTAGCCCTCGTCCCAGTCGAACGTATCGTCTTCACAAAAAGACCCAACCATATACCGCATATCTACCGTACCACCAAACATCTCAAAACAGTCATCCGTATTGGAAAAGACCTCTACAAATTCGATTTTGGTGCCACGTCCAACAGCCCCAAGTGTAAGACCGTTGATTTCGTTACCCGAAGTATTTAGAACCGCACCGCCATGACGAATGGAGACATACGTTAAAACGCCGCTGTTATCGTTATCATCCGAACCACCGTACTTCGCATCCAAGTCTGCGGGAATGCCTTCTACCTGCTTATCATTAACCGGATTCGAGGTGGTGGCTTTTCCGAGGATTACCACGCCGCCCCAGAGACCACCATCGGTTGGCCGGAGGTCTGTAGCGTCCCGAACGTTGTCCAATTCAGAAGTAAAAATAATGGGATTGGCTTCGGTTCCTTCTGCCATGATTTTCGCCCCACGACGAATAATCAAGGCTGTCGCAAATTCCCCAGTCGTGGGATTTTTAATCCCTTTAATCACCGTTCCGGGCTGAATGGTGAGTGTTGCCCCACTGTTTACGAAGACCAATCCATCCAAATGATATTCATTTGCAGCGGTCCAAGTGGTATTGGTGGTAATGTCATCTTTTACCACTACTTTGGTTTGTGCCCAACTACTCATCGGAGCAAGCAGGGAGCCTAACAATAAAAATTGCAACAGACGTTTCATATACTATGTGTTTTGGTGAGAATAATTGAATAGTCAGACAAAAAGCACCGCTATCGCTGCCTGAAAAGACACGAGTACAGTAATGTTAAAGTGGAAAAAAACCGGATGGATTTTATCCATCCGGCCAATGATTTAGAAGTTATACCCGACGCTCAACGACAAAGAACGCCCTGTATTATACTCATAATAAGTATAATCTTTGCTCAGGAAACGATAAGTTTCTTTGTATGGACTGTCTAACAAGTTTTTAGCAGAGAGTTTAAGTTTAAGGCTACGCACCGTGTGCGAAATGATCAGGTCCAGTTTCGGCGAAGGACGCTCGTAAACATCAGGCGTATTCCCAAAAGAAACAGCCGTGAGGCGATCCCCAAACACATTAAAATACAGACTTGCCGTTGTTTTCCTGGTGGAATAAGCAAGATCGGTATTGACAATAAAGGGTGATTGGCCTTGCAAAGGTCTAATTTTACTGGCATTTGGATCAAGTGCCTTCCGTTCAAGATACTCGGCTTCCGGAAGCGTAATGGTGGACTTTACGAGGGAGACATTCGCACCAACAGAAAGGTTCTCAAAAGTTGCTCCCAATGCATCTAATCTTTTACGGGCTTCAAATTCTGCACCGAGGATGATCGCTTTGTCCACGTTTACAAATTGCATAGATTCCGTGGCACCTGCTTCATAGATAGAGCGCTCAATCGGATTTTGCAGGTCTTTATAAAAAACACTCACCGCCAAGATTTCACCAGGGCGTAGGAAGTTTTCTACCCGAAGGTCATAATTCGTAATCAGGGTTCGCTTCAGGTGTGGATTTCCGGCCAGAAAGCCCCCAAGGAGGAAGTCTGCACTAGAAAACCGAGAGAGTTCCCGAAAGACGGGACGCGCAATGGTTCGGGTAAGTGCTGCCCGGACATTGGTTTTGTCCCCAATCTGATAAACCAAATTCGCCGAAGGCAACCAGTCTTTGTTCGTAAGTTGGGCATCTTCGAGGGCCGGATCCGCACTTTTCACCGTCATATCGGTGGTTTCATAACGGACACCGCCAATGAAACGAAATTTATCGGTCAAAGGTAATTCTGTCATCAGGTATCCCGCAGATACGGTCTGATCTCCCTGATAATTATTCCGGAGAACGGCTTCTTTACGAGGCAATTCCACCACATTGCCAAAGTTGTATTCGGTTGTTCCATTGGATAGGGTGCGCTGAGAAATAATCCCTGCATTGGCAGCACCAAAATAGGCTTCCGGATTATTGTCGTAAGCAAGGGTATTGGACGGGCGGATCAAAAACGTTCTTTCTGTAAAGTCGCGCTCGGATGCAGTAAACAAACCACCTATTTTGAGATTGGCTTTTAGCCCACCCCATTGCTTAAATGGCAATGAAAAGTCTATGACACCCGTATTGCTGCCTTCAGAGAGTGCCCGCCAATAATGCGACGGAAACAACACATTGGCCAAGTTCGTCGAATAGGTTGTTCGGCCTTCTTCATCGGTGCTTTTCAAAGAAACAAAAAAGCGTAAATCCGGCTCATCTTGTTTGGTGAGCGCATTGGCAAAAGACCATTCTAAGGTAGCCCCAGACACCCGAGTTAAGACATGCTTTCCTTTCACCTGAAGGGAACGCAATTCCCGTTCTGTATAGCCCAATACATTATTTAGCATAACTTTGGAATCATCATTTCCAAAAGAATGATACCAAAAACCTTCTTGATAGCGGGATACCGATTCGCCACTTCGCGAATAAAGTCCATTCACCGAAATCTGGTGCGCAGGGTTAAGGGTATAAGAAAGGTTTAATAAGCCGCCCAACGAAGCTTCTTCGGTGCTTTTCTCATCGGTATAAAAACCAAGGGTCGAATACAGTTCGGTTGCACCAACGGTTGGATTCACATACCGTTCCGATTTACCGTTTCGGCGAGAAACATTATAATCATAGCTAAGACTAGCCAAATAACCGAGGGGGCGTTTGGCAATTTTGACTTGGTTCCCCAGTGCCATATTAAAACCGCCTTTCAATGGGGCCGCGCCAGCCTTCGGAGACATGATGTTGGTGAGGGATTTGGAGGCTTCGTCTAAAACCTGGGCTTTGGCCGCATCTCGGCGTGCTTCGATGGCACTGGGAACCTCGAAGTTGGGATCCGAGAGAAAGGACGGAATCGCCCGCGTGCCATCATCTCTACCCAGCCAGTCGGTTTTACCACCTTCGTAACGCAAAAAACCATCATTAAAATTGGTAATAGTGTTGATGCCACTCGAAATACCGAACGATAACATGCGCTTTTCCGGGAACTTCCGGGTTCCAATATCCACCAAACCACCCGAGAAGTTACCAGGCTTATCAGGCGTAAAGGTTTTTAACGTGGTGATATTGTCCAGCATGTCAGACTGGAAGAGGTCAAAATTGAAGGCTTTTTTATCAGGGTCGGCACTTGGTAATTCTACGCCGTTTAGGTGGGTACTCGAATAGCGCTCGCCCAAACCGCGTACAAACACATACTTTCCCCCCACTACTGAGGCGCCGGTCACCTTCGTCATGGCATCGGCGGCAGAGGACGATCCGGATTTTGAGATCGCTTCTGCCGAGATCGCATCACTCACCGCCGTAGCTTTTTGACGCAGGCGTAACATCGCTCCTTCAGAATCACCAATAGCAGTTGCCTCGATCACCACCTCGGTACCAGAAGTGGATGCCTCTTCCTTCATGGCAATATCCAATTTAACAAGTTGATTGGGCCCAATACTGATTTTCTTCAGCACCGACACATAGCCGATATATGAAAATTGAACCTCATAGTCGCCAGGAGCCAAACGCAGGGTGTACTTCCCATCAAGATCGGTTACAGCACCGATTGATTTGCCCGGAATCTGAACAGTAACCCCAATCATGGTTTCACCGAGCGCTGCATCAGTTACCGTTCCTGACAGTGTGCCTTGCTGAGCAAGCGCAGATTGAAGCCCCAGAGAAACACATACAATGGTAATAATAAAAAGCAGTTTGCGAAATTGCATAACAGGTTGTTTAGGTGAGAAACATAAAGACAGGTGAAAATATCCCCTTTAGGTGCTCAGGCATGTTATCACCCTGTTATGAAAGTTCCTTTTCTGTTACCTCTATATTACCGTTGTAATAAGGATCGGTGAGGGGTAGCATGAAAGCACTTCCATCCGAAAACAGCCCATCTGACAGCCCATATCGTTCATGCAATTGGCCTTGCTTACATGACACCTGCTCATCGCGTGCAACTGTAATCATTCGGGTTTATTTTCCCCCTAAAAATTTATCCACACCTATTTTTTGCGATTTTTGTATCGTGTATGTTGGCTTTATAGCCCTAAAACAATGCGTACCGACACCCTCTTCCACCTCATTTTTACCTACCAACCCAACGCCCTCTTCGAGTTGTTGCAA
>JAEUSQ010000065.1 GCA_016788705.1 Bacteroidetes Order II. bacterium | reverse complement strand
CAAGTTAGGCATGAAGGGTTTTTAAGTGCCAAGTGCCAAGTACGTCGCTCTCGCGAAAACGGGAATCCATTTTGTAAAATGCTTAACATAAACTAATTGGCACAGCGTACTTAATAGAAGCTAATTTTGTCTATGTACTTAATAACCTACTTTAGATATCATAGCAATATTCTTTTATTTATTTGTTTTTATTGAACTTACATCCTTCTCGAAAAATTGTAGGGGCTGCGGCTTGTTTTCATTGCTCAATTTCTGCAATGCTCGATAGCTTGCCCTTAAAGGCTTTTTCAGTTTGATCGTAAACGGGATAAACGGCTTTCTATTTCTTGAACTCACGAAATAAAAAGCCCTCTCAATGTAGAAAAGGCCTTTCAACTCGTCAAACCAGTTTCTTAGTATTTCATTTCCAATACTTTAACTAAAAAAGTCCATTTGTCTGCTTCGTCCTCAATGATCTTTGCCGTTGGTTTCCCAGCCCCATGCCCGGCCTTGGTTTCGACACGTAGTAGGATGGGGGCACTTCCCCCTTGTGCTGCTTGGAGTGCGGCGGCATACTTAAAGGAATGCGCGGGAACCACCCTGTCGTCGTGATCGGCAGTTTGGATGAGCGTCGCTGGATAGGCGGTTCCAGAGCGGATATTATGCAAGGGGGAATAGGCATAGAGCGTCTTAAAGGCCTCTTTATCGTCCGAACGACCATATTCTGATGCCCAGGCCCAGCCAATGGTAAATTTATGGTACCGGAGCATATCCATCACGCCTACTGCTGGGATCGCTGCGCCAAAAAGTTCAGGGCGTTGGTTCACCACTGCTCCCACCAGCAAACCGCCATTAGAACCACCATGAATGGCCAGTTTAGGTGTGGAAGTATATTTTTGGGCAATTAAGAACTCGGCGGCGGCAATAAAATCATCAAAGACATTTTGTTTGCGGTGCAACATGCCCGCTTGATGCCAGTGTTCGCCGTATTCATTCCCACCCCGCAAATTGACTACTGCATATACGCCACCCATTTCCAGCCAAGCAAGGTTACTGACAGAGAAGCCGGGTTTCATGCTGATATTAAAGCCCCCATATCCGTAGAGTAATGTCGGATTTTGCCCATTCAGGACCATTCCTTTTTTGTGACTGATAAACATGGGGATGCGTGTACCATCTTGCGAGGTATAAAAAACCTGCTTCGTCTCGTAGTCGTTAGGGTTAAAACTCACTTTAGGTGCGCGGAAAACGGTGGTTCGATAAAGGTTGAAGTCAAAACGATATATGGTGGCTGGGGCGGTATAGCTGGTGAAAGCAAAGAACATTTCGCGCCCACGTTCTTGGCCATTCAAGCCAGATATTGTACCAATACCGGGCAATGGAACCATTGCCAATAGCCGTCCAGAAAGGCTATACCGAGAAAGCTGGGCTTTTACGTCTTGGAGGGTTTGTACCACAAACTGGTCAGCGATGAGCGAAACATTCTCCATTACCGAACTCCCTTCCGGTATGATCGTCCGCCATAACTTGGCATTGGGCTTCCGAATGTCCAATGCAATAAGTTTATTGTTGGGTGCCTGTAAATTAGTGGTGAAGTAGAATATATTTCCACGATTGGCGATATAGTTATAACGGGCATCAAATGCGTCGAAGAGGGGTTTGACTTCACTATTTGGGTGGGTCAGGTCTTTAAAATAAATCCGGTTCTTCGGATCTGTTCCTTCCCAAATATTCAGAATCAAAAACTTGCCGTCGTCGGTTGCGGTTGCACCAAAGCCCCAAAAAGGCTTATCGGGGCGGCTATATACCAAGACGTCATCACTTTGCGGCGTACCCATTTTATGGAAATAGACTTTTTGGTTGCTATTGACAGCTTGGAGGGCACTTCCTTCGGGTGGACGGTCGTAACGGCTATAATAGAATCCGGTGTTATTTTTTGCCCAAGAAATACCACTAAACTTGACCCACTCTATTAGATCTGGTAGGTCTTTTCCGTTAGATACATCCCGTACACGGATGGTCTGCCAGTCGGAGCCACTCTTGCTGGTGGAATAGGCCACGAGTTGTGCATTGCGGCTGGGGGCAATAAAGTTGAGGGCAACCGTTCCATCCACCGAAAGATCGTTGGGGTTGATCAGGCTACGTGCTGGGCCATCTAAACGATCTTGTACAAACCACTCGGATTGGTTTTGGAGGCCGGTATTATGGGCGTAAAAATACTTCCCGCCTTCCATAAACGGCACGGAAAAGCGTGGGTAGTTCCACAGAGTGGTAAGCCGTGTCCTAATTGTCTCCCGGACGGGAATTTTGCCGAGCCAATCGAACGTGACCCGATTTTGAGCTTCTACCCATGCGACCGTCTCGGTTGCATGGTCATCTTCTAACCAGCGGTAGGGATCCGACACCATCGTGCCATGATAATCATCCATTTGTGTTGCTTTGCGGGTTTCGGGGTAGGGCAGGCGTTGGGCGCTCGCCGTCTGGGCCAATGCAATCATGCACCAAAAGAGCGTGTACTTCATGTGGGAATTGGATGGTTTGAGCAAGGAATCACCCAGAAAATACAACGAGAAAACCGCTTTTTACAAAAATTCCGTAGCCAAAGATGGAGTATTCTGTTTGGAACTACAAGGTGGCCTCATATCAGGACACAGATAAATTGTTTTTGCTGCCATGGCATTCAAAAGCCAGTGAAGGCATCACAGCTATGCACTACCCAAAGTTCAAAATAATCAGCGTGGTGTTCGGTAAAAAAAAAGCCCATCCAAGATTGGACAGGCGTTATCATCTCAGAAGGGGCCATTATGCAGTGGCTTCTTCGGCAATCGGATCAATATGAACAAACTTGCGGTTCTTTTGACCCATGGTGAAGCGTACTGTGCCATGCGAAGTGGCAAAAAGCGTATCATCGCCTCCTCGCATCACATTAGAACCGGGATGGAATTTGGTGCCACGTTGACGGACAATAATGCTGCCTGCGGTTACAAACTGACCGCCAAATGCCTTAACGCCCAACATCTTGGGGTTGGAATCGCGGCCGTTTTTGGATGAACCTACACCTTTTTTGTGTGCCATGATCAAGTCCTGATTTAAAAATTGAGAAGAAGACCGGGTTATACAGTAACTGCCTGAATGGCAATTTGGGTATATGGCTGACGATGGCCATTTTTAACCCGATACCCTTTACGACGTTTTTTCTTGAATACAATTACTTTGTCTGCCCGAACATGGGTGACGACTTCAGCGGAAACCGAGGCCCCTGCGACAGTAGGAGTCCCTACTTGTACACCTGCCTCACTCGATACCAACAAAACCTGATCAAACGAAACGGCATCTCCAGGCTCAGCCGTCATTTTCGGAACATACAATTTAAGACCTTCTTGGACCTTATACTGTTTTCCGGCAATTTCTACGATTGCGTACATATTTTTTAAACCTTGTTTAGCGCGGGAGCGTTAGAAACGTATTTTGTTTCGTCTGCCCGCCAGGTGAAACGCGAATTTTATAGCTCATTAAGATACAGTATTCGTAAAAGTTGTTCAATAACCTAAATGGAGAATCTCATGAAGATTAATCTTCCCGGCTTTTCGGAATCCATCCGTCCCGGAAAACTGATTTGTATCGGACGCAATTACGCCGAACATGCAAAAGAAATGCAAAGTGCCGTACCAACAGAACCCATGATTTTCCTAAAACCTGCTACCAGTTTGGTTGGCAGTGGGGGACAAATCATTATTCCTGCACAATCACAGGAAGTGCATCACGAAGTTGAGTTGGTGGTGGCGCTCTTAAAGGGTGGGAAAAATATTCCAGTAGGCGATGCCTTCGCGCATGTGTCTGGATATGCCGTAGGTTTAGACATGACCGCGCGTGACCTTCAGGCGCGGGCCAAAAAAGCGGGTGCTCCTTGGTCGGTGGCAAAGGGGTTTGATACTTTTGCCCCCATCGGTGATTTTGTGGCGGCCCATATGGTGCCTGATGCGCAAGACCTGTTTATCTCGTTAAAGATCAATGGCGAAGTACGACAAAAAGGTCATACCGCAGACATGATCTTTTCGGTTGCAAGGCTGGTGGCTTATGCTTCTACCATCTTTACCTTGGAACCCGGCGACTTGATCTATACCGGAACCCCGGAAGGCGTTGGGGCTATTCGGAAAGGGGATGTGCTTGAAGCTGAGATTACGGGCCTCCCCACACTTTATATGACAGCAGAATAACAAAACAGTTATTGCGTATATAATAATGGACAGGTCGCGTGATAGATTAGACAAGTGGGCCAATGTATGGGGCCTAAATGGGGTCTTTTAGGCCCTGTTTCATTTTTGGCACAGTACTCGCAATAAGAAAAAATAAATCCATCCTCCGACATCAATCTTGAAGCAAAACTGGAGTTTCTCCCATGAAAAACGTATTTCGCCCCCTCACTTTTTCTACCTTTGTGGTACTGATCTCGCTTTCATTTTCAGCATGCGATCAGTCATTTTACGACAATGGTTATCCGGTGGTGAACTATCAAATCCCCAATATCGTTCTTGGACGCGCCGAAGCTTGGAGCCGGGATTTGATCGCCAATCCTAAAGTTTTCGTTCATACAGGTGGCGGCACATTGTATTACGATGCACGTAGTACAAATAATTCAGTGGCTGATGCTTATGTCCGGAATGGTTTTTTGTACGTGGTGGCAGGTGTTCCGGGGTCCGCAAGGGTGCGTGTCTCTGCCGAAGACAACGACGGCGAGTATGCGGAAACTGAATTTACCATCACCGTAGAAGCCAATAAGGCCAAAAACTGATTCTTAAAAATGTTTGGTAATAATGGAAAAGGGTGATAAACACCGTCTGAGACTTCGGTTTTGGGCGGTGTTTTTTTATGGCTTATGGCATCTTGGGAATCGAAAAAGTATGCGCTGTAATCAGAATGCCGCTGAAGACAATCAAACCAATGCCAAAAAGTGTCAATTCATCCGGAAAAGCGTCTCCCATGAACAAGCCAAATAGGATGGCAAATGGAATTTGAAGATAATTGATGGGGCCAACCACCGCCGGATTGCCCAAACTGAGGGCGCGGGTTACAAAAATTTGTCCCATCATTGCTGATAATCCCAAAAAAAGGAGAAACACCCATTCCTGTCCCAATGGCCAAATAAAAGGGGCCATCAAAAAGTCTAAAGCAGGCATTGACCATATCCGGCCCACGGATGTGCCGATGACGGGCAGAACGATACCTGATACCATGAAGGACAGTACAGTTGCACGATGGTCATAATAATGGCGTAGTTGGTTAATGGAAAGATAAGCGATGGCAGCCCCCAGCCCGCTCCATAAACCTAAAAGATGGTTTTTAAGCGAAATATCCAAATTAGGACGAAATATGAATAAAATACCTATGAAACCTAATAAAATGTGAATCCATTGGCGGAAAGAAACCCGGTTTCCAAGAAAAAGGGCGCTGATCAATCCGATAAAAATGGGATAGGTCAGGTTGTAGGTATTGGCTTCCGCCAGACGGATATGGGTCAGGTTGTAAAAGAAACCAAAAAGGGCTAGTGTGCCGACGATACCCCGAAATACAAGTAATCCCGGCTTGCCGCCCGTTTGTCGAAGTGGGCGTCGTAGAATGGTTGCACTGATAATCGTTACGCCAATAATGTTCCTGAAAAACATCAGTTCTACCGAAGGAAGTCGGTTGCCGAGCCATTTGGCACTTGCACCCATTAAGGCAAAAGAAAAGGCTGCTAAGGCCATGTTTACGATGCCATTTTGGAAGAATGCTGGAATGGTATGGGGGGAGGCAGGATGATTATTCATTGGATGAAATTAGCCTTCGCGATGGGGTTCCACCAAAGGTACAAGGAAAATTGATGGAATGCCTTTTTATGCATTTGGGGTTGCCTGATGGTTAGTGGGGTGGTATTTTGTCTTTTTAGGTATTTTCTTTTTCTGTCAATGACTGCTTCCGAACTCCAGCCAAACTTATTACGACACCCTGTGGTCGGTACTTTTTATAGCCCAGATACCCAAGCCTGCTGCGATATGATGGTCGCTGCCTATCGGGGAGGGTTACGCTTTTTTGAACTTCTCAACCGAGGGCCGGAAGTCATAGAAACCTTTGAAGCCTTGGTTTCTGTGGGAAAAGCCGAATGCCCGCAGGCTTTTTTAGGAGTCGGGACGGTGATGAATCGCCTTGATGCGGTGCGCTTTATAGGAAAAGGGGCTAATTTTGTGGTTTCACCCCATATTTCTGCCGAGGTAGGGAAGGTGTGTACATCTTCTGACGTGTACTGGATCCCCGGCTTTCTGACCCCTACCGAGTTACAGACGGCCATTGATCTGGGTGCAAATATGGTGAAATTATTCCCCGGCCCTACGGTAGGGACGGCACATTTGGCAGCGTTGCGGACAATTTGGAAAAAAATTCCGGTCATGGTGTCTGGAGGCGTTCCGGCAAGTAAGGAAGGCATTGATCCTTGGATGGCGTCTGGAGCGAATGTGGTGGCGGTGAATATGCGCAAAATCTGTCCGGGAAGTTGGGATAGTGGCCACTTTGACGAGATGGAGCCGTTTTTCCAAGATTTGTTCTTGGCTTTGGGTGTAACCAGTTGAACTTTGTGACGTACTCGCATCCATATCTTTTTAATCTCATAACTTCAAAATTTTCTCTTCATGAGTAATCGTCTAAAACGTGCCGAGGATATCGTTAAAACGCATACCATCTATGCCGCTGGGGGCGGTCTCATTCCATTGCCTCTGGTAGATTTTGCCGCTGTTACAGCTGTTCAATTGGATATGTTAAAACAGCTTTGTGGGCTTTACAACGTTGATTATAACGACAATGTCGGCAAAAGTTGGGTGACTGCGCTTGCCGGAACCAGTCTCTCGGCGATTGGTGCGAGTTTTGTAAAAGCCATTCCATTTGTGGGTTCCGTTTTGGGTGGACTTTCTATGTCGGCGCTTTCTGGTGCAACCACCTATGGCATCGGTCAGGTGTTTATTACTCGTTTGGAAGAGGATGGGGATATTGCCGATTTTGATGTGGAAACCGCCAGAGAAGCCTTTGAAACGGCATATGAAGAGGGCAAGTCAAAAGTAAATGAGTGGCAAGAAGAGATTAAGAGTTGGCGGAATGGTGGAAAAGAGGCCGTCACGCCTGCTGTAGAAGAGGAAGTCCTAAAGAAAGACCCGCGTTTTGAAGTGGTGGAAACGGAAACCCCCATTGCTCAGGCCCCTCAACCTAAAGAAGCCACAAAAGGTCCCTCAGATGCTGAACCAGAAGACCTGATTTCAAAGTTAGAACGTTTGGCAGCCATGCGCGATAAGGGGCTTTTAAGTGACGAGGAATTTCAGGTGATGAAAAATAAGCTATTAGGGATGTTTTAAGCTGATTAAGATGAAATCATACAAGAGAGGCTGTCTCATAAATTCAGATTGAGACAGCCTCTCTTTTGTAGGTGTATGTTATGCCTTTGGGGTTACTTGGCGAGCGTTAATTTTTGGGTGTGGATGAAGTTTGTTCCAGAAATACGAACGAGGTATGCACCACTGGATAAGCCTTCCGCTTTAAAGGAAACCTGATTTACCGTGTTGGGTTCTACCATGCCCTGAAATAACGTTTGAATTTTTTGACCCACAGCGTTGAACACTTCGACGTGAACAAATTGCTGGGTGGCCGTGGCAAAGCCAAGCGTCGTCTGAGGATTAAACGGATTCGGGTATGCTGGATAGACAATGTATTGATCTGGCACTTCTACCGTAACGGCTAATGTCTTTGAATAGCTCACCAAGCCTTGCCCAACCGCTTTGAGGCGATAATAATGGGTACCAACAACCACATTCTTGGCTGTGAAATGAGTAAGGCCGGATCCAACGGTTTCTAAATCGGTCCAATCGGTTTGGTTCATCGAATGCTGGATACTCAGGGTAATGCTTGGAGACCGACTTTCCCAAGACAAGACGACATCATTGTTCGTCGTACTCGCTTCAAAATTTGTGATCGCTGCGATGGACAAGGCCGCCTGAACGGTATAAGAAAATGCACTATCTCCTTCTGTCCAAGAGGTTTGCACCGTTGAAGCTGTGGCCAAGCGCCCCCAAGCCGAAGATAAACCCGAATCACTAATATACATGACATATTTTACGGTGACGCCACTACTTTGTGCCGGAATGGTGCATAGCCATGTACGGTCAGGAGCATCAAAAAGGTGAAATGTACATGCTGAATTCGTTCCAGTTGTTTTAGAAGGATTTGTTCCGTTTGTTGTATAAGCAATGTAAACGGTTTTTCCTGAGGTATCATATTGAAAATTGGCATAGACTTTTGCCGTAGATCCACCTGTGATGGTACTGGATGCGGTGCCGGAGTCGGTATTCTGTAGCATATTAGAATTCGACGGGGTTGTCGTTGGCGTTGACGGATTATGCCCATCAAAACCATAGCCTGCGAAAGCGGGAAGGGCACAAAAGCAAAGTAAAAAGATTGGTAATAAATTTTTCATTCTTACTTGTAGTTTGGGTTATTGAAATTGAAGAACAGTGATGGAGGCAATATAAAAGAATAATCGCAAAAAATCTATCATTTAAGGTGTTCAAAAGTATTTGTGGACTGTAGATTGAAAAAGTAGGTCGTTAGTTCGCAAAAACTTCTTCTTGATAGCCATGTACAAATGAGCAAAAAACAATATCGTATAGGGTAGAGGATCATTAGCTTTAAAAAAACTGTTTAAAGATTTGGTTGTGTATTCACGAAAAATGACATGTTTAGGTCTGTCAATGTTTGAATAGTAGTTCAATTCTCCTTGTATCTTTATGATATAACAAGTGTTGTTTTGGTATTTTGGACCGAACCAAATCATAAGAAGATGCATAAGTATTCTGTATTCCTTTTTCTCTTGATACTGGGCTGTGGTAAAACCGAGAAGCCCTCTCCGGTGGCGTTTGCAACCCACACAAAATCCTTTGAACAGTTAGGGGATTCGGTAGCGACTACTACCCAATCGGTACTGGTAAAAACACTATTGAAACGCTTGGAGGATGGCGGCCCGGCAAAAGCAGCTGCTTTTTGTAGCGTCAAGGCCATGTCTATTACCGATTCGTTGGCTACGCATTTTAAAGTGCAGGTTCAACGGATTTCGGATAGAAACCGCAACCCTAAAAATAAGGCCAATGAAAACGATTTGGCAGTCATAGAACAATGGTCTAAATCTATTCAGAAAGGAGATAAGGCGCAACCTCTTCTAAAAGACGAAGCAGATCAATATGTCTATTACAAACCGATTGTAATTGGAATGCCCACCTGTCTGCAGTGTCATGGAAATCCAGAAGCGGACATAAAGCCAGAAGTTAAGGCCTTACTTGCCACAAGCTATCCGGCGGATCAGGCCACAGGCTATAAAATGGGGGACATTCGGGGTGCTTGGAAGGTCTCAATGGCCAAACATCGGGGATTATAAAAAGGAGCTTAGACGAAGGGTATAATTTCACGGCTATTTAGAGAACTATATTTTAGAAAATGCTTTAATGTGTTGTGATATTCCTTCAAATAAATATATAAGGTGAGAAATGAAAAAAAGAATTGCTTTAGGTATATTTTATGCGTTTTTGGTTGTCCCTACATGGGCACAGCCTTCTGCTGATGCTTTACGCCAATTGAAAGTGGATGTGGTCTATTTGGCTTCTAACCTGTTAGAGGGGCGTGAAGCCGGTAAAAAAGGCGAGGAACTCGCGGCGGATTATATCGCAGCACGTTTTGCAGCCATCGGTTTACAACCTAAAGGGGATGGGGGAGGTTGGTTTCAGACTTTTTCATTTACCTTCAATAGCAACCCACATAGTCCAGGTGTTGGTGAAAGCCGAATGGGTAAAAATGTGGTAGGCTATATAGACAATAAAGCGACAACGACTGTGGTGATTGGGGCGCACTACGATCATTTGGGGTATGGAACCGCAGGCAATTCCCGTAATACTGGCGAGCCTGCTATTCATAACGGAGCAGATGATAATGCTTCGGGTGTGGCTGCTCTTTTGTATGTAGCAGAATCAATTAAAAAGTCTAAGCTAAAGAAAAATAATTATTTATTTTTGGCTTTTTCTGCGGAAGAATTGGGCCTCATCGGATCAAAAAAGTTTGTTGAAGCAAAGTCCATAGACGTAAAAAAGGTCAATTATATGTTTAATATGGACATGGTAGGACGTTTGAACGAAGAGAAAGTGCTGGCTGTTAATGGTGCTGGTACTTCTCCTGCTTGGGCTTCGGCGCTTGCAGGTGTTCCAAACACGGATTTAAAAATCAAGACTTCTGAAAGTGGTCTTGGGCCATCCGATCATGCTTCTTTTTATTTACAAGACATTCCTGTACTCCACTTTTTTACCGGGCAACATGCCGACTATCACAAACCGAGTGATGATAGTGAGTGGATTAATTATACAGGAATTCAGGAAGTGGCCGAATACATCTCGTCTTTGGTCAAATATCTGGATGCAAAAGGGAAATTGGCTTTTACCAAAACAAAAGATGAGCAACCACAAGCTAACCGTTTTAAAGTATCTCTTGGTGTAATGCCCGATTATGTTTTTGATGGCGTTGGATTGCGCATTGATGGCGTGATGGAAGACCGGCCAGCCCAAAAAGCCGGATTGGAAAAAGGTGACGTGATTTTGCAACTCGGTGACCTACCGATTGAAACGGTTCAAGATTATATGGCCGCTTTAGGGAAATTCAATAAAGGAGATCAGGTGGTTGTAAAGGTAAAACGAGGTGAGATTTTGGTTGAAAAGACCGTAGTTTTCTAAAGGAAAGCATAACGCAGAAGAATAACCGAAAAGGCAACCGTAAAAAACGATTGCCTTTTTAATTTATAAAAAAGTAGTGAACAAATTCATTAGGTATCTGAGGATAGATTTATTGAAATAAAAGGCCATTATTTGTTATTCCTTTTTAGGGATAACACCAAATTATTCATGGATTCATGTGCATTGTTATTTAGGATAATAATCGTTTTTTGTGTTTCAAGGAATCGAACAATAATGGTACTATAGCCTGGATTTCCGCCCGTATGTTGCACCACTTTATGTCCTTTTTCATCCTTCAACACTTCCCATCCAAAGCCATAAGGAATCTCGGTTCCGTCGTTTAAACGAGCAGGTGAAAAGGCTTCTTCTAATGTTTCTCGACGGACCAACTTTTGGGTGTATAAAGCACGATCCCACTTTAATAAATCGGTCGCACTTCCGCTGATGCGCCCCGGACCTTTCCGATTGCCCAGCCAGAGGGTAAAATCCGAAGCGGGGAATCTATTGGCATTCACGTATTGTTTGCTGGAGTCCGGAAGGTGGCCCACTGCAAACGGGCGGATATGGGCTTTTTCGGAATAGGTCCGAATGTCTGTCTGGGTCATTTTTAAAGGTTTGAAAATCCATTTCCTGCATAAAGTAACAAAATCCTCGCCCGATGCTTTTTCGGCAATGCTTCCCAGCAGCACGTAACCTGTGTTGCTATATTCGTAGCGTTCTCCTGGCCTAAAAAGGATGGGTGGTGCATAGCGGTTTAACATCGCAAGAATGTCTGGATTCCCTGCCACTTTAGACTTGTCCCAGTGCCGATCCATCAGTTCGTGATAATCGGGCAGGCCGCTGGTGTGGGTTAATAAATGCCGGATGGTGATGTTGGAATAAGGAACTTGTACATATTGACTTATAGGATCGTCATACCTCAATTTCCCTTTCTCTTTTAGCATCATGATAATCATGGCCGTAAATTGCTTGCTGACAGACGCCCACTCAAAAATATCCTGCTTTCCCATAGGCTCCGAGGACTCGTAGCGGCGCATACCGACTGATTCGTGCATAACAATCTTTCCATTTTTGGCAACCAGTACCACACCACTAAAACCAGCCAATTTTGCTTCGTTCAATGCTTCTTGAAGGAGTGTTTTTTGTCCGTAAGACATTGTAAATCCTATCACAAGCAGGTAGAATGAAAAAATCTGTTTCATATTGTTAAGAGATTCGGGATGATGAATGGATGGGGTTCTTGAATCTAAAATAGACGTAACATGTTGCTTCTGGATTACAGGGGGACATATTTTCTCTGCAAATAAAAGTACAAATAGCGGCACGGTTATACAAAAGAGTAAGCCTATGTGTGAGGCGTTCTTGCCGTATATGAACCAAAGGAGAATGGGGATTTTTTAAACGCTCCATTCTCCTTTGGTGTATCTTAGCACATAAACAGTTTCCAGTTCCTTCTGTTGGTGAAACTGTTTAGTTTGTTTTTTATCATCGTATATCAGCACTCATTCAACATGTACCACCAATTATTAGATGCCAATTGGATGCTGCAAGAAGCCGGGACAGCAGAGGCGATGCACGCCACAGTACCGGGAACCGTTCATACCGACTTGCTTGCTGCCGGACATATACCGGACCCTTTTTACCGCGACAATGAGAAAAAGCTACAATGGATTTCGGAAAAAAACTGGCTATATAGCACCCAATTTGATGCCGATGTTGCCTTGCAGGCAAATGAGGTGATAGAATTAGTCTTGGAGGGGTTGGATACTTTTGCCACCATTGTTCTGAATAACCAAGTCCTAGGACATGCCCAAAACCAACACCGAACATTTGTTTTCGACATAAAACCCTATTTAAAACCTGTCAATAACCGCTTGGAGATTCGGTTTGATTCTGTTCTGCCGTATATTCGCCGCAAAACTGCCGAGAAAAAGCTGCCAGAATGGAAAGGCCCACCAGAGGAAGCCGGTCGTGCCTATGTGCGGAAAATGAGTGCAAATTTTGGATGGGATTGGGGGCCAATCTTCACCACCGCTGGCATTTGGCGGCCCATTTACATTCGCGCATACACCAATCGGATTGTGGATGTGCAGGTTCTGCAACACCATGTGGAACATGCGGTGGTTTTGGACTTGACTGCCGAACTGGCCCAAATGGAAGGGGAGGCGCGCATCGAGGTTTGGGAAAAAGATGTTTTGGTGGCCGCTGCCGTGGGCGAACGACATCAAAATATCGTCGAAAGCAGGTTAACCATCAAAAACCCGTCGCTATGGTGGCCCAATGGCATGGGAAAGCAACCTCTCTATACCGTTCGGGTTGTATTGAATGGCATAAATACAGAAGTATGGGAGAAAAAAATAGGGCTTAGAACCCTGCGCCTACAACGGAAGCGCGATCAATGGGGCGAGTCTTTTTACTTCGAGGCGAATGGAGTCCCATTCTTCGCAAAAGGTGCAAATTGGATTCCGGGGGATGCCCTTTATACCCGCTTTGATCGCTATCGCGACATTCTTAAATCTGCCGCTGATGCACACATGAACATGATTCGGGTGTGGGGTGGAGGAATTTATGAAGAGGAGGTGTTTTATGATATTTGTGACGAATTGGGCCTGTGTGTCTGGCAGGATTTTATGTTTGCCTGTGCCAATTATCCGGGCCGAGATCCGGCGTTTCTGGATAATGTACGCCAAGAAGCGACAGACAATGTGCGCCGGATTAGACACCGCGCAAGTCTTGCCATTTGGTGTGGAAATAACGAATTGGAAGCGGGTTTGGTGGGGAAACTACCCACCGCTTGGAATGGTGTTTGGGAAGACTACGACCCCATTTTTAATGAGGTGCTTCCGGCTGTTGTGGGGCAATTAGACCCGCAGCGGCAATATTGGCCCTGTAGCCCACACAATCCGTTAGACCGTTCTACACATAACTTTCCCGGAGCGGGAGATGCCCATTTGTGGACGGTATGGCACAAAAAAGAGCCGTTCGAGTGGTACCGGACCTCGTTCCACCGTTTTGTATCGG
Organism: Bacteroidetes Order II. bacterium; assembly: GCA_016788705.1. Taxonomy (NCBI): domain Bacteria; kingdom Pseudomonadati; phylum Bacteroidota; order unclassified Bacteroidota Order II.; species Bacteroidota Order II. bacterium. Next base: position 149,984 of record JAEUSQ010000065.1, on the reverse strand, counting down.
AGTTTGGGTTTCAGTCCTTCCCCGAACCAAAATACGTCCGGACGTTTACCGAGCCAGAAGACCGCCGTTTGGATTCGGAGGTGATGTTGGTACACCAACGCAGTTTTGTAAACAAAGTAAGTGGCAATTTTACCATATTGGAATATGCCGATTCGTGGTTCCGCAAGGCCAAAGACTTTGATGCAACGTTGTGGCAAAGCCAACTATTACAAGCGCTTGCTATGCAATATGCCGTAGAGCATTGGCGGCGTAATATGCCCCGTTGTATGGGCGCTCTCTATTGGCAACTCAATGATTGCTGGCCCGTTGCCAGTTGGGCATCGTTAGACTTTGAAGGACGTTGGAAGGCCCTACATTATGCCGCCAAGCGCTTTTTTGCACCCATCCTGGTTTCTGGTGTGGAGGATGCCGCCAAACAAACGGTGGATATTTATCTGACAAGCGACTTAGGACACGCCACCGAAGTGGTTGTCCATTGGACAGTCTATCACACAAATGGCAAACGTTTGGCCAAGGGAGCCTTGCCTAAGCGAATTGCTGAAAGATCCGCTACCTTATTGGAAAAAATGGAGTTGTCTTTGTATGCAGACGCCGAGGGCGCGCAGAACCTCGTGGTGCATCTCTTGGCAGAAGAAACGGGGAGCATCGTTTCGGAAAATGTCATCACCCTGAAAAAGCCCAAGGATCTACAACTGGAACGCGCCATATTCACGATGACGTCTGTGGAAACACCCCAAGGGTTAGATGTGACTATTCGTTCAGAAAAACCAGTGCTTTGGGCTTGGCTGGCACATGAAACAGCCGATTTTATCGCGAGTGATAACTTTTTCTCCCTCATGCCGGGTCTCTCAAGAACAGTACATCTGGTGCCCCAAACAAGTGTAACGCTGGAACAACTACGAGAAGGTTTACAGGTTATGCAATTGCTTGATTTGGAAAGTAGGTTCGTTTAACCATAGCTAATGTATGCAAGTTGCTGTATCCATCAATCAAACCAAAGATCCTAAAGTATTGGATCGTTGCGCACAATGGATGGCGGCTTCAGAGCCGTGGATTTCCCTTGGCAGAGATGAAACTGCTTGCAAAATTGCTATGCAGGGTGGTGAAAAAGAAGTGTATGTGGCTTCGGTACAAAGTGCTTTGTTGGGTTTTGTGGTGTTGCAAATGTGCGGAACGTTCAAAGGATATATTCAATCCATATTTGTGGTTCCAGAGGCCCGAAGTTTGGGGATTGGCACGGTACTACTAGATTATGTAGAAAACCGTATCTTTCAGACTTCACCCAATGTGTTCTTGTGTGTTTCTTCCTTCAACGATGCCGCAAGAAGATTGTATGAGCGCCGTGGGTACGAAGAAGTAGGGGTTCTGGAAGATTTTCTGATTGAAGGAGCAGACGAAGTGCTGATGCGGAAGTCTATCGGATCTCTGAATACATTTAAAGGTACGCCAAAATTGTTATGAAGTGTATCGGAATTAAAAATAGGAAAATAGATTTGTATTAGGATATTGATGGCAAAAAAACAACGATTTATCAACCGAGTATTGCGTTGGCTCCACTATCATGAATGGTGGTTACTGGGAGGCATGGCAGTGGTCGCCTTTATACTGGGACTTGTTGGTTATTGGCAATATTATAGGCTAAATCCATCTGAAATCGGTTGGACATGGTGGGATATTTTTTATAAAGTTGGGCGGTTTTTTGTGATTGAGGGAGATGAACCCATGGGGCCAAGTGTTCCGTTGGTGTTACAGATTTCGCGCTTTATGGCCCCTATCCCTCCTGTTTTTGCAGCAGCTAAGGCCATTTTTTCGGTTTTTCAGAACGAAATCCGGGCCATGCAGGCCCATTTCTATAAAGACCATGTTGTATTTTTGGGGCTTGGCTCGCAGGGCTCACAATTAGCGAGAGAGTTTCTGGAAGATGGTAAAAAGGTGATTTTTGTCAAAACGGCCCTTTCGGAAGAAGAGGATGGTTGGCTATGGAAACTTGGAGGAATTGGCATAGAAGGCGACCCCCAGGATCGGTATGTTCTCCAGAAGGTTCGTGCCCAGTGGGCCAAACACATTGTTTTGTTGGACGACGACGATCAAATAAATTTGGCGAATGCCGTCCTACTCCGTAAATACATCAATGAGCCGTCATTTCAACAAATGGAACCCGTTCGGGTATTTATTCACCTTTATAACGACCGTTTAGGCCACATCTTCCGGCGGCATCCGATTTTTACCGATACACAAGACCGTTTTGAAGGCAGTTTGTTCAATATTTATGAAGCCAGTGCCCGGACTCTTTTGCAGGTTCAACCTCCAGAAAAAATGGTTTTTGAAGCCCAACGTTTCGACATCAATTGGTCATCGTGCCAACCTGTTCATATTCTACTCATTGGCTTAGGGCAGATGGGGCGAAACCTCCTCTATCAATTGATACTGACCGGGCATTATCCGCACCAAGAAAAATTATATATCACCATTGTGGACTTTAAAGCCACCGAAAAAGTAGCCGTTTTGTCATCATTATATCCGGAGTTAATGCAGATCGTGTCGTTGCGGCCATTGGATGTAGATGTGACGGTTTTGAACGAAAGTACCTTAAAACAGCTACAAGGCAATCCAGCTTATACGGTTGTTTATTTGTGCTTGGGTACCGATACCCTCGGTGCAGAAGTAGCGTTGTCTCTGCGCCAACGATTGGTAGGCTTGTCTCCGCAAACGCCCATCGTTACTGTGTTTCCCCATGAGGTAGTGGTTTCTAATGTGCTTTCGGAGTGTAGTGTATTCCAAAAGAAAGACCGAATGTTCATCTTTCCGGCGGTTGAAAATGGATGCACGATGGAAATGGTTGTACAGCAGAGCTTAGACGAATTGGCCCGTATGATTCATGCATCCTATTTGGAAGAAGCCAAACGCGATGGCTACTATAACCCCGAATCGCCTTCGCACCAGCCTTGGACAGCGCTTCAGGAGGATTTCCGGGATGCAAACCGACACCAAGCCGATCACATTCGGGTGAAATTAGCCACCCTTGGTTGTGTCATGCAACCAGAGGGCGGGCCGCTGGAAAAAGTGGATTGGGTTGGGCTATTGCAGGAAAACCCCGATTGGTTGCTGGCACTGGCACAAACAGAACATCGCCGCTGGATGGCATCCCGTTGGCTTTTGGGGTGGCGTTTTGCAGAAAAAACAAACCGTGAATTACTCCTCCACGAAAATCTGGTGCATTGGGACGATTTGTCGGAGCATGTGAAGTCCCTTGATGCCGATACCGTCAAGAATATTCCAGCTTTATTGGCAAAGATAGGTTTGGAAGTCTGTAAAATGCCTGCCTTATAATCGAAAGTATAGTCTGATCATCATGGAACAATACAAAAAATTTCCGTATTGGGCCTTTATTAGTTATAGTCATCGCGATATCAAATGGGCAGGGTGGTTGCATCATGCATTGGAGCATTTTACCATACCTGCTACTTTGCGTACCCGATTTGCCGGACAAGAAGGCGAGGTACCCAAACGCCTATATCCGATTTTTAGGGACAAAGACGAGCTACCAACTTCGGCTGACCTCGGCGAGCGGTTAAATAATGCCCTCGAAAATTCAGGTTATTTGGTGGTTATTTGCTCTCCCCATGCAGCCCGATCAGAGTGGGTGGATGCCGAGGTGCGTCATTTTTAAAAAAATGGACGATCCGATTTTATCTTACTCCTTATTTCCTCTCCGGATGGGTCGAAAGTAGCCATCTTATATGCCGATGCCAATATGAAAGTATGAGACATGGAGACCGGAAGACCAATAACCCATCTGATCCCGTTAGCGATGAGTTTGCAATTGGTTACATTTGTGCCGGATGGGAAGTCCGTGCTCATTCAAGGAGGAGATAAATCCCTACGGTATTATGATGTTGAGGGTAAACAATGCCTGGGAAAATCTTTAGAATTCCCCGATTTGAAGTCTATGAGTATCAGCCTCGGTCAGAATAATTTGGTGATGAACACAGCGGATAATGGGATTTTTTCATTGCCTATATCAGAAAGTTTAGGGACCATCCTGGACGAATTTTTGGGCATGGCCGAACTTATTGCAGGGGTTCGCATGAATGAAAAAGGAGAGTTTTTGTCTATTAGCAACCGCGTTGAAGCCCTGAAAACAATCCAGCAATTCTTTCGTGAACGTCCAGAATCCGATTTTTGGAAACAAAAATACCGATGGTTCTGGCAAGAATAAAACATGGGAGTGGAACCCGAATGCGGGGTGTGCGTGTATGCTTGCCCCGAAAAATGCGCGTATTGGGCTTCTAAAGAAATAAGACGAACGATATAGATATGACAATTGGTATTTGGAGTGAGCCTTCGGGTGATTGGCTGGCTTCCGCATATGACTTCTTAGGACACCACGTAGTACGGCTTCCGGCGTATTTGGCGCATGAGGCGTTGATGCGGGACGAGGTGGAAGCAGCATTGATTCCTACACTCTCGGTATTACGAGATCCCGATCTCTATACAGTATCCTTGCAAGTTGGTCTAGTGGCGGCGGAATACCCCTTCATGAAGCTGCTGATTCGCGATGGATTAGATAAAATAACAAGAGTTGCTTTCGATCCGCGCTACGCACAAGAAGTGTTGATGACCCGTATCGTGCTTGCAGAACATTACTTGGTACAAGCGAAATTTATCCCTTTTACCGAAGAAACCGCTATTGAGGTCATGGAAAAAGCAGATACGGTTTTATGGCCCAATATTGGTGAAGTGCCTGACACCCCCTATCAGTTGGATTTAGGTCAGGAATGGATGGACTTGACGGTCTATCCCACCATTTGGGGCCTAATGGCCATGCGCAGGGATACCATGGATGTCGAAAAATCGGAAGCGCTTGCAGCCATATTAGATGCGCCGATGCCTTTGGTGAAGCCCAAAAACGAGGCACAAGAAGATTTCTGGGATACCCATTTCTCAGGGCGAATAGATGATTTTGCATTGGCTGGTCTCACCGCCACCATCGAAACATTTTTTCATCATGCGGTATTGGAAGAAATACCAGAGGTCCCGTTTTTCCAATCTCCCGATCATTCAATAGAAGTAGAAAACGAGACCGACGAAGCGGACGAAGAAGACTAAAAAGGCCACTTTCAGCCCCTAACCAATATGGCGAAACAGATTCAGCCCGATAAAACAATTATGACCAACCGCCGGGCACGGCACGAGTACCACATAGAAGATGAATATGAGGCCGGTATTGTATTAACCGGAACCGAAGTGAAATCCATTCGCGATGGAAAAATTAACCTTCAGGATGCATTTTGTGAAATTCGGTCGGACGGCGCTTACCTGATCGGTGCCCATATTTCGCCGTATTCGCATGGCGGGCAATACTTTAATCATGAACCCGTTCGTGGGCGGCGGTTGTTATTGCATAGCCGTGAAATCAAAAAAATGGCCCGCGCCAAAGAACAAAAAGGTTATACCTTGGTGCCGCTTTCGGTGTACCTCAAGAATAAACGGGTTAAAATCGCTATTGGTGTGGCCAAAGGTAAAAAGTTGTATGACAAACGGGAAACCATCGCGGAGCGTGATTCGGCACGGGAGTTAGACCGCGTTCGGAAAAGCATCCGACGATCCGATGATGATGACTAATTGAGGCACTAAAATCGTTGATTGATGACCGATTGAACTGGTGCCGCGCAAACCAAATGGTGCAACTGTGTGGCTGAATGGGCGTAACAACAAGATGAACTGTAAGCACGTCGGGGGGAAATTTCGTAATTTCCCAATCGGCGCTTTTTCAATCTTAAAACCTGATCTCGATGAAACGCCCATATGCCCCCATATTCCTCTTATTTGCAGCAACTATTTTATTAAGTGGTTGTATGCCCAATACAGGTGCTTTCTCAGATGCTCAACCAGCGAATTTCTTACATGGGGTGTGGCACGGATGGATCGCACCGATTTCGCTGATTTTCAGCATTTTTAGCGATCCCAGTATCCGAATTTATGAGGTTCAAAACATAGGATTCTGGTACGACCTCGGATTTTACATGGCCATCATCAGTGGCTTTGGCGGGTTGTCGTTCTTCCGGAAGAAAAAAGAACCGTAACCAACCCCAACATGTCTCATTTTTTACCTTTGGATGTCCAGTTGGCCCACATTAAACGTGGTGCAGAAGAAATCATTCCGGAAGCGGATTTGATTAAGAAACTCAAGCGATCGCTTGAAACAAATAAACCGCTTGTAGTCAAATTAGGATGCGATCCCAGTCGTCCAGACCTTCACTTAGGCCATGCTGTGGTATTGCGTAAGCTCAGGCAATTTCAGGACTTAGGTCATAAGATTGTCTTAATTGTAGGTGATTTTACTGGGATGATCGGAGACCCTAGTGGACGCTCTAAAACCCGTCCCGCACTTACGCTTGAGGATACCCGCATTAATGGAGCCTCATATTTTGAACAGGCTTCTAAAATCCTGAATCCGGAAAAAACCGAAATTGTTTATAATTCCGATTGGCTTGGGAAAATGTCGTTTACCGAGGTGATTCAGTTGGCGGGGAAATATACGGTTGCTCGTATGCTGGAGCGGGACGAATTCTCTAAGCGGTTTAAAGCGGGAGAACCCATTTCCATTCATGAATTCCTATACCCTTTAGCACAAGCGCAAGACTCGGTTCACCTGAAGGCCGATATCGAATTGGGCGGGACGGATCAGAAATTTAACTTGCTGGTTGGGCGCGACGTTCAATCTGCGGTGGGGCAGGAGCCGCAAGTCTGTATCACCTTGCCAATTTTAGAGGGCTTAGATGGTGTCCAGAAAATGTCTAAGTCTTTAGATAATTACATCGGTATTTCGGAAGCACCAGAGCAAATGTATGGAAAAACTCTTTCGATTCCGGATGCGTTGATTTACCGTTATGTGGAGTTGGCCACGGACGTACCAACAGATGAATTGCCAAATTGGAAAGTGCGTGCCGAACAGGATCCTCGGAATGCAAAACACGACTTGGCTTGGACTATTGTTCGGATGTATCATGGAGAATTGGCCGCCAATGATGCCCGTGGGCACTTCGAGAAAACCGTGATTCGCAAGGAAGTACCAGACGAAATGCCGGAGTTTTCTACGAGTGGAGAGATTGGATTATTAAATCTGATCCGAGAAAGTGGTTTGGCGGCATCGAATGGGGAAGCACGGCGCTTGGTGGTGCAAGGCGGGGTTTCCATAGACGGCGTAAAGGTTTCTGATCCCATGTTCACCCTTAATATTGCGGAACAAGCGCCTTTTGTGCTGAAAGTGGGGAAATTAAAGTTTATAAAAATAATCCAAGCCTGAACGTCGGGCGTTTGGAGGACAAACCATTTAGACTTCGCGGCAAACATTGCAGGGTTGGGTACGGAAAACACGGTGCGTGTATAAAGTATCTAACCCTTGTTTCATAAAAAGATGAAAGGCTATGAAAACAGTTCAATTTCTATTTATGACGGGTCTTCTGATCCTTTTTATGGGGGGCAATTCGGTTGTTGCGCAAGAAACGAATACTACTCCCCAAATAATGGAAACACCTTTCGATAAAGGGGTTCGGACTTTCCGAAGCGGCCAATATGCCGAGGCGAAAGCAATTTTTGAGGCCATTCCAGAGGTGGATGCCCAATATGCCGAGGCACGGTTTATGATCGCACGGATTTTGGTGGAAGGCCCCGAAAAAGATTTTAAAGGGGCCAATCGGCAATTAGACCTCGCGCTACGGAAAAATCCGGAAAATGTGCAGTATTTGGTGGCCAAACTCAATATCATCCGTGATCCGGAAAACCAAGTGAATCTGGGCGGCAAATCTGGTGAAGACCGTAATGTGGTACTGCAACGCTTGTCTTCTTTCCTATCTAAGAACTGGATTCAAGAGCGCTACCGAGATGCACTGGCCCGCGAATTGTCTCGTAAAATCTTGCTGAAAGATCCGAACAATGCCTTTGCACACGAAGAAATGGGGATTACCTACATCAAAGACTACTGGCGTTTTCGGAATGCCATTGCGGTTCCTCAATACACCAATACCAATCGTCCGGACCGTAATCGCGACAGAACGTTGCAAGCTGCAGAAATTCAGGCGACGCCGGGAACACTGACTGATCCTACTGCTTCACTTGAATTTAATCCCGGATTGGCAAGTGATCCTTTTGCAGACTTGGTGGCGCTGGCGGAAAAACAAGACCCCTTTGGCATGTATTCCGTAACCCTGAATGACCAATTTGATTTGGAAGAGATGAAAACCCAAGGCATCCCAGTGAAGGATTTCACAAACCGAGCCGAGTATGCCTATAAAAAAGCGACCTTCCATCTGAAAAAAGCCCAGGAAAATGATCCAATGCGTCGTTCTGTCTATAATCATTTGATGAAGGTTTATTTGCTAAAGGAGGAATATCGCGAGGCAGCCAAGATGCTACAAGACATGTATGCATTTTTTGGCGACGATCCAGAGACCAACCTTTTTATCGGTGCAACACAATATAAATTAGGAAACTTGGATGCAAGTACGCAGTTTTTTGATCGTGCTTTAGCGAAAATGGACACTCCCATGCGAACGGCCTTCGAGGATATTGGGATTATCTTGCCAGAAACGGAGCGAGCGGCCTATCGTCATGATCCCGTAGGATATGCAACCAAGTTTTGGACCAGCCAGAACCCACGTTTTCTGACGGCTTATAATGAGCGGAAAATGGAACATTATTACCGCTTGATTTATGCCGATCTTCTCTACTCGGTACCTCGTTTGGGTATCCGCGGCTGGGAAAGTCAGCGTGGGCAAATTCTGATCCGTTATGGCGTGCCGAATGTGGAAATCATCATGGAAAAGGATGGCCCGCTTGGTAGCCGAGGTAAAGGGTGGGATGCGCCCGTAGGACAAAGCGTGGAACAGGCATCCGAAATTTCTACTTCGCAAAGGGAAAACCAGTTTCAGGAGGAAATCTATGACTCCAGAAAAGCCGCAAAACTTTATAATATATGGATTTATCCTAAGTTTAGATTTGTGTTTGAAGATTCCTTCCGGAATGGGGACTATGTTTTTTATACCCCGACACAAGAAGATATAGACAGCGGTGTGGATCCTTATATTAATGACTACGAACTCAAGTCCCGCGAGATATTTAAACAGTATAGTGATTTTTACACCTATCAGGCGAATGGGCGTCAAGTAAGCCTACCTTATTTAGTCAATACCTTTAAGGGTAAGGGTAATCAGGCGGACCTTTATCTCCATGCAGGGGTTCCGGTGCAGCAATACGATGCCTCAAAGCCAGAAATCAATTTGAATTTGAATTTCGGAACGTTTCTTATTGGGTCGAATCGCGACTTTTTGGTTGAGCGTCGGCTTACGACTTATGGGATGAAAACCGCTCAGGTCGTAAAGTTCAAGGAGGCGCAACTTTGGCTTTATACCCAAACGATGACCGCACCGGCTGGTAATCAGACGTTATCCGTCGAGTTCGAGACTGCAAGCGGTGGGACAATGGGGGTGCAGCGGCGGAATATTGTGGTACCAGATTATTACAAGCCTGTTTTTGCAATGTCGGATGCCATGCTGGCCTACCATGTGGCCGAGTCGCCCGATAATAAACCCATTCATCCCGGAGATGTGTTGAGAAATGGCCTTTCTATTCGTCCTGCACCTTGGAGTGTTTTTGACAAGGCCAATCCCATTTATTTTTACTTTGAGATGTATAACTTAGCCCAAGATGTCTCCGGAAAAACCAAATACCAGGTGGAAGCCCAGTTGGTGCCCAAAGAATCTGGCAATGGGATGCAGCGAACGGTCAATAGCCTATTGCGGCGGAAAGAAAAAGGCGTTTCGGTTAAGTTTGAAAACAGTGGAACCACACGAGACGATGGGCAATACTTGGTATTAGAAGCTGGAAAACAAGAAACAGGTCTTTATACCCTGACGGTTCGAATTAAAGACTTGGTTACGGGTAAGACGGTGGATCGGACAAAAGATCTTTTTCTCGAATAGGTGTGAGTAATCCGTAAAGTGATTATTCTTAACACCAAATAATCTTGCGTGTGGGTAAATTTTGCCTGCACGCTTTTTTTTACAAAACCTGCTTTATCATGAATTCTGGCATTCGCTTGGGTATTTTGGGGGGCGGTCAATTGGGCAAAATGCTTTGTTTGGCCGCACATCGTTGGGATATCGAAACATGGGTTTTAGACCCCAATCCGGCAGCTTCCTGTGCAGTTATAGCAAATCAGTTTGTTGTCGGCGACTTTAATGACTACGAAACCGTATTGAATTTTGGAAAGCAGGTGGACGTTCTGACAATCGAAATTGAGCATGTACAGGAAGAAGCACTGAGACTGCTGGAAGGCGAAGGAGTACTCGTTTATCCTTCGTCTAAGGCACTTTCGGTGATAAAAAACAAAGGATTGCAAAAAGATTTTCTGGCAAAACACGGGCTTCCGACAGCGCCTTATAATCGCTTCGAATCGGAGGTGGCCATTAGAAAAGCAGTAGAGGAAGAATATCTTCATTTCCCCTTTGTGCAAAAAACCGAGACCGGTGGGTATGACGGTCGCGGCGTATCGGTGATCCGTACAGCCGATGAACTTCATGAAAACCTCTTACCGGGCGCTTCTCTGGTAGAGCCATTGGTAGGGATTCGTGCAGAAATTGCCATCATTGCTGCGCGTAACCGAGAAGGGGAAGTGAAACTGTTTCCACCCGTCGAGATGGCTTTTCATCCAACCGCCAATTTGGTAGAATATCTGTTTTGCCCAGCCAATATCCCAGACGAGGTAGCACAAACTGCGATGATCTTGGCGGAACGAACGATTGGTGCATTCAATGTGGTGGGGCTTTTGGCGATAGAAATGTTCTGGACGGAAGAGGGGGGGCTGCTCATAAATGAAGTAGCTCCACGCCCGCATAATAGTGGTCATCATACCATTGATGCACATATAACATCGCAATTTGAACAGCATCTACGGGCCATTATGGGCTATCCACTAGGTGAAGCGACTGCGCATAGTGCCTCCGTTATGGTGAATTTATTGGGCGATGCCGGATACAGTGGCCCTGTTTTTTATGAAGGCATAGAGAAAGTTTTGGCAATTCAAGGAGCAAAAGTCCATTTGTACGGTAAGCACGAAACCAAGCCGTTCCGAAAAATGGGACATATTACATTGGTAGCACCTCTTTTGGAAGAAGCCCGTTCACGGGTAGAAGGGATAAAAAAGTCACTTAAAATTATATCTAAATAACCTGTATGATGCCCAATCGCTTAGCCGAGGAACTTAGTCCATACTTGTTGCAACATGCCGAAAATCCAGTGGCGTGGTGGCCATGGGGAGAGGCCGCTTTCGAGCAGGCACGAAAAGACGATAAGCCCATTTTTCTTTCAATTGGCTATGCCACGTGTCATTGGTGCCACGTCATGGCGCACGAGTCCTTCGAGGATAATGAAGTGGCTGCGCTCATGAATGAAACCTTTGTGTGTGTGAAGGTGGACCGAGAGGAACGACCCGATGTGGATGGGGTCTATATGACTGTTTGCCAGATGATGACCGGACAGGGGGGGTGGCCGCTGACGGTGGTGATGACGCCCGATAAAAAACCATTTTTCGCTGGAACCTATTTACCGAAAGAAAGTCGAGGAGGAAGAATCGGGATGGTGGACTTTGTGCCCCAAATTCAACGCCTTTGGAGGAAAGACCGCAAACGACTCTTCCAGACAGCAGATTATGTGTCGGAAAAACTCCGCGAGACTGGCAGCCATCAGGTCTCTCAACACGTTTTACAAAATAATGATCTGTTCCATACTTTTTCATTGTTGGCGCAACGGTACGATGCCGATTATGGCGGGTTTGGCAAACGACCCAAGTTTCCTTCGCCACACAACTTGCTGTTTTTATTACATTATTGGAAAAAAACATCTGATGCTTCGGCACTGGCAATGACTACCCATACCCTGCAACAAATGCGGCTGGGTGGACTGTTTGATCAGGTTGGACTCGGTTTTCATCGCTACTCCACGGATGAGCGTTGGTTTTTGCCGCACTTCGAAAAGATGTTGTACGACCAAGCCATGATGGCATGGGCATACACAGAAGCCTTTGCCGCTACACAATCCGATGTGTTTGCCGAGACAGCCCACGAGGTTCTGCAATATGTATTGCGTGATATGCAGCATGAAAAAGGGGGATTCTATTCGGCAGAAGATGCCGACTCGGAAGGGGAAGAAGGGCGATTTTATGTTTGGACCTACCAGGAATTGGATGCATTGACGGAGACCGTGCCAGAAAAAGCGTTATTGAAGCGATTTGGTGCTACCCTAAAGGGGAACTATTATGAAGAGGCTACTGGCGAAGCCATGCATACGAATATTTTGCACCTGCATAAACCTCTTTCCCCACAGGAAAAAGAACACTGGCAACCTGTTCGCGAAAAACTGTTCCGAACCCGCGAAAAACGGATCCATCCCCTAAAAGACGATAAAATTCTGTCTGATTGGAATGGGTTGATGGGTGCTGTACTTGCACGCGCAGGACAAAGTTTGGATGAGCCGCGTTATATCATGGCGGCAAAGCAGGCCATAGATTTTGTTCTGGACGCATTGCTTCAAACAGAAGGGCGGCTACTGCACCGTTGGCGAAACGGTCGCGCAGGGTTACAAGCGAATTTAGACGATTATGCCTTCCTCGTTTTGGGATTGACCGAGTTATATCAGGCCACCTTTGAACCAAAGTATCTGTCGAAGGCTCTTGAACTTCAAAAGCAGCAAGATCTTTTGTTTTGGGATTCACAGCATGGGGGCTATTTCTTTACACCCGCCGATGGAGAAGCCCTCCTTTACCGCGAGAAGCAACTTCACGACGGTGCAATGCCTTCAGGGAATGCCATAGCTTTGTACAATTTAATCAGACTTGGCCGCTTAACAGCCCAACCTGAATACGAACAACGGGCTCAAAGCATGCGTGCTGCGTTTACAGATGAAATTCGTCGGTATCCGGCTGCCTATTCGTTTTTTATGTTAGCCGTGAATTGGATGGAAACAGGCGGTCAGGAAGTGGTTTTGGTTGGTGAAGCCACCCATCCAGAAATTCGGAACATGCTGGAAACGTTCCGCAAAACCTATCATCCGCAAAGAGTGATTCATTTAGTCACCCAACAAAACGCCCCAGAACTGTTTAGGCTGGCCCCATTTACCCGTACATATTCTACGTTCTCTGGAAGCGCATGGGCTTTTCTGTGTCATGGGCATGTTTGTGAGCAGCCGGTTTCTACTAACGAAGCGTTGAAAATATTATTGGGTTGACATGGCAACTTGTATCCAATGTTGAATTTGGGTGGTTTAGCGTGAAAGAACATCGAGAATGGTTTTATCTGGTAAGTCAAGTTTGGTTGAACCCTATATACAATTGTGAAAATAAGAGTTTAATCAGGTTAATGGGTTGTTTTTTTATAGAGATAAGCAAATTGTGGCATGATTCTTGCACTAATATTATGCGTTCTTCTGTTTATACCCACGCTACCATTGGCTTTCATGCTCAATAAATTCACGACCCAACTCGGCCAAGTGCGGATACGTTATGCGGTACAGCATCGAAAAGTACAGCCTTGGCCTTTAGACCCCCAACAGCGCGCTGTTTTGTTTGTAATTCCCAAAGAAATTGCTTCGCACCGCACGTTCTGGCAGTTTTTGGATGAACTTCACTTGAAGTGGCGTGGTATTTTTGTGGCTATCTTATCCGATGAGGTGGTGTTTATCCCACCCGCTTATGTAGGACAGTCATTATTGATTAAGCCGGAGGATTGCAGTCCTCTTGGGCTTCCTAAAAAAGCATTTCTGGACCGGGTTTGGGCGCGAAAGCCAGATGTGGCCATAGACCTGAATACCACGCTTCATCCTGCATCTACCTTGTTGGTGGGTGGTTCATCAGCGAAGTATCGGATCGGACCGCAGCACGAAGACGCTGGATTGTATTATGATTTGATGTTGGATTTTGGTCAATGTGTACGTAAAGGCCAAAACCCTGTGGAATATCTTAGAATGCACTTAGGGCAAATGGAACCGATGCCAATCTTATTCAAGCGAAAACCGAGTCCGGTATTTCATACCCTACCATTTACCATAAATAATTAGCCTTTTTTTCCAGCCTCTCTTGATTACCGAGAGGCTTTTTTTATGGTTGGGTTTGTCCTTTAGCCCATAACGGGTTAAATTACAAGTTTATGCCCTGCTTTGATTGAACTCACGAGACACTATGCTTACAGGTTTAGACTACTCCGTAATTGTTGCGTATTTGCTTGGATCGGTTGCTTTTGGTTTATGGATGGCCGGAAAACAACGCGACAATAGCGACTACTTTTTTGGAGAACGCAACTTGCCTTGGTGGGCGGTGAGCTTTTCGATTGTGGCCACAGAAACCAGTTCGCTGACAGTTATAAGTGTGCCTGCTATTGCCTATGGTGGTACAATGACCTTTCTTCAGATCACTTTTGGCTACTTAATAGGCCGGATTCTCGTGAGCCTGCTGTTTCTACCACGCTATTTTGCAGGAGAACTCACCACGGCCTATGAATTTATTGGTACAAGGTTTGGGGACCGAATGCGCGTAACCACCTCGGTGACGTTCATGATTACCCGTTTACTGGCTGATGGCGTTCGGTTGTTTGCCACTGCAATACCTGTAAAAGTAGTCCTATCGGCAAGTGGGCTGGAGGTTGCCTATTGGCAAATTATTGTCGCCATCTCTTTAGTCACCATTGCATATACTTTTTTTGGAGGTATCAAAGCCGTGATCTGGATGGATGTCGTCCAAATGTTCTTGTATCTGTTGGGTGCTGTTTTGGCCATTACGGTTTTACTTCAGGATGCGCCCGTAGATTGGCTAACCAAGGCTGTATCTGCTGGGAAAACCCAGATTTTGGATTTTAGTTCGGATTGGCTGAGGTCTCCTTATATGTTCATTACAGCCGTGATTGGAGGGGCGGTTTTATCTATGGCGTCTCATGGAACCGATTACCTCATTGTTCAGCGGTTGTTTACTACCCGAAACCTCAAAGAAAGCCAACTGGCCTTGGTCGTAAGTGGGGTGGTAATCATGATCCAGTTTGCATTGTTTTTATTTGTGGGACTGATGCTTTGGGTACATTATGGAGGCGCAAGTCCGGCAGATTTGGGGCTTTCGCGGGCGGATGAAATTTACCCCAAGTTTCTTATTGAAGGGTTGCCTCCAGGCGTATCCGGGCTGTTGTTGGTGGCTATTTTTGCTGCGGCCATGAGTACGGTTTCCTCCTCGCTCAATTCGCTTTCTGCTGCTTCGGTAATGGATTTGTACAAGCGGTTGGCTTCCAAAACCACGCCAGAGTCCGAATTCCGTATGGCCCGTATTATGACCTTAATCTGGAGCGGGTTGTTTATCGTTTTTGCGAACCTATTTCAGGATACCAAACAACCCATCGTAGAGTTGGGATTGGCGATTGCCTCTTATACCTATGGCGGGTTGCTGGGTGTGTTTTTGTTGGGCTTATTGAACAAGCGTGCCAAACAAACCGATGCCATGATTGCCTTCTTTGTTGCCATTGCTGCTATGGCATTGATTATTGCAACGTTTAAAATTGCTTGGCCTTGGCATACTGTAATGGGTTCCGGTATCTGCTTATTATTGGGTAGCCTATTGTCTTTACGCCAACCCAAACCATTTGCTCAATAAGTCAAGGGAAACAATGGGCATACTGAAACGATTGGGCCTAACCCCAAAAAGACCTCGACTAAAACCAGTAGGCAATCGCCTAGAAACAGGCAAGGAATCCCAGCAAGCCAATCAGTCTAAACTAAATTGGTGGGGTAAGGCGACGGTCTTTCTGGGGCTGATCTTGGTAACGTTGTTCTCGTTTCCTCACCAACAATCTTATGACTGGGCAGATGCCAAGGTGGATGATGTATGGCGGCGTGGCGATGTGATCGCCGATTTTGACTTCCCGATCTACCGAACAGAACAACAACTTGCGGCTGAACGAAAACGAATCCTCCAAGAATTAGAGCCTATTTTTACCCCGCTTGACAATCCCGATGACCGTTACAACGAAAACTTAGACTCGCTTGATACGCGCCTGCAACGGACCGTTTCGGCATTCTTAGAATGGGAATTCAGCCGAAGCCGGGGTCTCATGGATAAAGCGGCCATAGACTCGGCACGATACTATCGGCTCAAGGAAAATCTACCCATCAAAGTAAATGAGCGGCAATGGACCTATTTGCTGGAGTCATCCAAATCGGTTACACCCGGTGTTACGACAACCGCACGGATTGAACAGGGAACGGCATTAAAGGAGGGGCTTTTTGACCAGTTGGCAAGCCTGAAAGACCTTTTTGCTCGGCCTTCCATTGGTCTGACACGTGATAGTATTCACGCCGAGAATATTATTGTCCGTGACAATGAAGCCCATGTTGATCGAAGTATTTCGCTTAAAAATGTACGGACCAAAGACCAAATCTTAAAACAAATTGAGCAGCAATTTGCTGCACAGTTCCCCAAAAAGCAAGATACTGTGGCGATTGGCATTGCCTTGTTCGACGCGGTGTTTCAGCCCAGTCTGGTCTTTGAAAAGGAAGCAACTCATGCCCTTTGGAATGCAGCCATTGCACAAATATCATACACACAAGGAGTTGTGAAAAAAGACCAGGCCATTATTCGTCAAGGAGAAGTGGTGACGCCGGAGGTGCTGGCGAAGCTGCGTTCATACTCTCGGTCAAGGTCTTCTGGAACAGGGGTGATTCCCAATTGGCGTATCACTATTGGTGAATTCTTGCTTATTCTTAGTATTTATTCTGTTTTCTTTTTGTATCTCTATCTCTTTCGGAAATCTATTTTTGATCGAAATCTTCACGTATTGCTGATTGCATTGCTTTTTGGAGCCTTCGTAATCGCGTATGGTATTGTCTTGCGTTCCGGATTGGATCCGGCCTTCAAATTGGTGATTCCCGTCACCATCTTGTCGGTTATGTTCACTATCGTTTTTGATTCGAGGGTTGGGTTGTTTGGAACGATGACCATGTCGTTGGTGGCTGGCTTGCTTTTTGCCTTCGACTTTCAGCTTACGTATCTAACAGCTTTTGCGGGAATGATATCCGTTTTTAGTGTCCGTGATATCCGGAATCGAGGACAATTTGTTAGTACGGCTGGCTTGGTTCATTTTGCATATGCATTGGGGGCAACATCCTTCGCGCTGCTTCAATCGAATACCGTTGAAAGTTATCTATACACCATGCTGTATGTTGCAATTAATGCAGCACTTACCTTATTTGTGTACCCCATTGTATGGGTCATTGAACGCGTTTTTGATGTTACCACAGACCTAACATTGCTGGAACTTTCTGACACAAACCGTCCATTGCTCAAGGAACTAAGTTTGCGTGCGCCTGGAACGTTCAATCATTCATTGCAGGTCTCTAATCTGGCCGAAGCTGCTGCTGTTGCCATTGGAGCCAATGCTTTGTTGACACGTGTTGGGGCGTTATACCACGACATTGGCAAGATGAGCAAGCCCGAGTATTTTGTAGAAAACCAACAACAAGGCCAAAATCCTTTGGATGCCCTCACACCCCGTATGGCTGCTTTGATCATCGTGAACCATGTAAAGGAAGGACTTCAATTGGCCCAAGATGCGAGATTGCCCAAAGTGGTACAACAGTTTATCCCCATGCATCATGGCTGTATGCGTATCGAATTCTTTTATCGGAAGGCACTGGAAACCCAAAAAGAAGAGACCGCTACAATTTTAGAGTCCGATTATCGCTATCCCGGTCCACGCCCCAATACTTTGGAAACCGCCATCTTAATGTTGGCAGACGGGGTCGAGGCCGCTTCCAAAAGCTTAGAAAAACCAACCTTAAAGAAATTAGAAGGGGTGATTGATAAAATCATCGAAGCGAGAATTGGAGACGGGCAGCTAAAAGACTCTCCCCTGACATTTCATGACTTGACCAAAATAAAAGATGCCTTTATGGGGATTTTGGGCGGAATGTACCATTTTCGACTCAAGTATCCAGGTCAGGAAGAGGAATTAGAGCCCAAAACGGCGGAAGTAAAACTTCGTATGTCAGAAGAAATACCCACGGATCAGACAATGATACCCACGGAAACGCCGGCCCGTGCCTCCGCTAAGAAAAATCCGCCGCTTACCGAAGGGTAATCTGTTTAAAGTGAATGCCTAGGGGCTTTCCGAAGCAAGAGGTCGCAAGATTCGCGGCTGATCTGTTGATACACCATTGCATTTCGCTTTTTACTCAAGAGATGCGCAAGCCGTCTTTTACAGGCAGGTGTGTATAAGAGCAATTGGGCAGTTTCGATCAAGGCCCAGTCTGCATTGGTGATCGTATCCAATGATACGCCAAAAAGTTGGCCAGTAAATCCGGTTTCTAACTTCAACGCCGAGGCCAGAAAAGCCTGAGACTCCGGATCCCGCGTAACCAATGTCACCGCTTCGTTGTGAAGCACTTCTGCAACCAACTGAAGTACTTCGGGGCCGATACTCATCAGCACACCTTGTATCTCGGTTTTGGGCAAACGTTCACGGACGGCCCTTAGGTTTGTAAATGGCGTAATGAGCAAGTCTGCTTCACGTACCGACCGCAGCGCATCGAAAGTGACTCCTTCTACTGGTTCATGCAGAAGTTCGTGTAATTGCCGAACCCCACTTTCCACCAATTCGGGATAGGGCGCGGCAAAGGCAAAACGCCACGTCTGAGGTCGGAAAATTTCATCAATTTGCTCTTCCAATAAATAGCGAACCTCTTCATCAGCCAATCCTAGACCAACCAAGCGTCGTAAGGCTTCTTGAACGATGGTGGCGCCAGCTTCCATACGCTCCGTTTTCCCTGCTTGATCTCGCGATACCACACGATATTGCCGGCTACCAGAAACGGCTAAAAATCCTTGCCGTTCCAATTCCTGATAAGCCCTTCGGATGGTATGGAAGGAAACTCCTAACTGATCGCCCATGGTGCGGGTTGAGGGCATTAAGTCGTTTACTTTTAAAACGCCTATTGCAATGCGATACTTGATTTCTTCGACCAAATGATCGGTCAATGTGCCAGTGTTGGCCCCCCGTAACGGCGTCATAATGGTATCTAAACCGTGAAACGATGGTGAAACCATTAAAGGTACAAAAAAAACATTGCTTCAATGAAATAAAATCCCTATATTCATCTGTCTAAACCAAAAGCGCTCGTAGCTCAATTGGATAGAGCATCTGACTACGGATCAGAAGGTTAGGGGTTCAAATCCTCTCGAGCGCGCCGAATAAAAACCGCATTTCTGCATTGTAGAATTGCGGTTTTTTGCATTGTAGGATGGGGCCTTTCAGGATTAAATTCGTTCGGACAAATAGAATCATAGAACATTCTATCAAGGACAAAAAACACATCTACGGGGGTTTATCTGTTTTCTGCTTCGTTGTGCTGTGACACTGTCAGCTGTGGGTTGTTTGGTAAGAAGGAGGGATTAAACCAGGCCATCATTACGTCTGCCTCAAGTTGGTGGTGGTGGTTTAGAATCCGTCCACGCATCTTGCCTTCAATAACAAACCCGAGTTGCTGGTAAAACCGAATGGCTTTTATATTGCTTTCCCTTGCAATCAACTCCACCCTAAAGACATCGGTAAAGTTGGCTTCCACATGTTTTAATAGGGTCTGAAATAACGCCTTTCCTATCCCTTGCCCTTGAAATTCAGGATCAACAGCAATGGTAAGTTCCGATAAAACATGCTGGAAAACCAAAGGCTCTAAACGGTAACAATGGATTTCTCCTACAATCTGTTTCAGGTTGTGGGTTACGACGAGGCCAATACCAGATTGTTGTGCTTGTATCAGGTTGTGCCGAATGTATTGGGTGGTGATTTCTTGTTCCGTGCGCGCCAAACCACCAGGTTTTTTCGCCACTTTTCGATAAAGGTGAAGGATATGGACTTCGTCGTCCAATGTTGCGACGCGGATCTGCAAAGTCATGTGTTTACCACGTATAGCCCAGTGTAAAAACGTGTCCGTCGTTATAGCCAGCAGGGAAGGGTAAATAGGCATAATCTAATTGTACCTTGCCCATGATAAACCCGGCCCCCAGAGACCATGAACGCAATTCGTCGTTGGTCCGATAACCGGCACGCAGGCTCAGAACCTCTAATGCCTGTGTAGAAAGTCCAAATTGAAAATGTGTGAGATCATTGGGAAAAATGTGCTGTGCCTCGATGGTCAACTGGGTGTCGAGGAGTCGTCTACCATCTTCATTCCCCAAGATTTTAAAGGGAAAGAAACTGGCTCCGCCTTGAATCGTGGTTGGGAGTGCATCGGTTCCATCTCCTAATTTTCCGAAGTGCCGCAGGGTGGCCCCTATTTCAAGATCGCCTTCAGCCATTTCTGCCTGAAATCCTGCATCTAAGGCCCATCCACGCTCGCTAAAAGTATCCAAGCGTTGGTTTAGCACCTTTGCCCCAAGTCCTACCCGAAAACGCTCGCCGAATGCCCGGCCATAGGCCACATTAAGGTTCCCAAATTGTGCCGAGAACACGCCGAGCGGGTCGCCAGGGGTTTCCCGTGCTTCTATGTCTCCCGCCGTAGTGGCTGTCACCAATACCCCCAAGCCTGCATATTTTCCCGATTGAAGCCGTGCCGCGCCAGAGAATGTTCGCACGCCAGCTGCCCAAACTTGCTGAGACAATCCGGCACTTTGGTTTTTGCCTTTGGCCAATCCAGCGGGATTCCAATACGTAGCAAAAGGTCCGCCACGTAACGAAGTTCCACTTCCGGCCATTGCGGCACTTTTGGCATCTGGGGCAAATTGAAGGAACGAAACACCACTCTGCGCAGGCGCTGTCATCACCGAAAAAGAAAGGAAAAGTAAAGGTAAAATGATGTTTTTCATAGATATAAATCATTCTGTTTAAAGTCCCATTCTTAGAGACAATAGGTGCATAAGTCCGGTTGCAAAGGGCTCTATCCGTAAAGCATAGTCCAATTTAAACCGTAGTTCACCTAAGTTTTGGCGTACAGAGAAACCTGCCGAAGGTAAATAAGCGGCTTCAATTTGTTCCAATCCGGCACATAGGGCAATTGGTGAACTAAGCCAGTATTCCGCCCCTATCCTTAAGCGGGTAGATTGTAACCGAAGGGTTTCGGTGGTGGAAATCGTTCTCAGAACCCCCGCTTCAACCGAGGTAGTAGGGGTTTCTTTAGAGAGTTTTTCCACTCTTGATTCTACTTCACCGCTAAGTATCAGTTTTTGATTAGGAGATTGCCATGCTGCTCCAGTTCTTAGCCGAACAGGTAAGTGGTCCGTGGTCTCCCGTCCATTTTCTTCGTAAAGTTTAGCAGTATCCCAATTGTATTTGCCTAGAAGATCGTCGGTTGAGAAGCCCAATCGCAGGTTTTCTCTAATCTTAACGGTTATTCCAGTACTCAGGCTAAGCGTGGTAGAGGGTTTGACGTTCTCATAATAATCTGCCAAGAAATAAGAAAACCGAACCCCAAATGTGGTTCTACGACCGATTCGAGTGCCAAAGGCCCCATAAACCAAGTATTCGTTCGTACCAATGTCTTCTGTGTGGTAACCGCTGGCATCACGGCCATCAATTTTGGAAACGCCGCCATGAATTAATCCTGCTGTAATACCAGCTTGTGGCTTCATAGGCGAGGCAAAAGAAATGCTTTGCAGGTTGCGGTCAAATGTCAAAGCGCTATAGGACACCAAGAGGTGTTGCTCTGCAATGTAAGGGGCAAGGGCTGGGTTATAAAAGCCGCTGGTTTGTCCAAACCCCTCGGCGACGAGTGCATTACCCATTGCGACGCCGCGTGCGTCGGAACCCATCCGAGAAAAGGCGCCTGCAGATTGGGCCGCCACGCCCAACGGCAGCGAAAAAAGGATTGTCGTAAAAAAGAGGAATGAAAAAAAACGATGGATGCGCATGGAGGTTTGTAACTTCTGGCGAATGGGGAAGACGTCCGGAACGTTTAACCCAAGATGAATAAATGAATACCGGAAGTAACAACCAAAATAAGCAATAATGAAAGGAAAGATTTGTGAAGGCTTACTAGACGCTTTAACGGTTTTGGTAAAAGATGGTTCCGAAGGGCGCCATTGTTACCAGACTAAAACAAAAAACCCCGAAGGTGAATCGGGGTTTTGAGCGGATCACGGGACTCGAACCCGCGACCTCAACCTTGGCAAGGTTGCGCTCTACCAGCTGAGCTAGATCCGCTTTTTTTTGAACGGAATGAAAGATAAGCACAAGAAAAGCCTTTTGTCAAGTGATAATAAGCGTATATTTTATCTTCAAGGAAACTTTTAAAACGAGGTTTGGAATTTGGGTTTTGAAGACGGATTTTGAACCCGAACGAACCTATAGTTTATGAAAAACCGAAACTCCTTACAGCCTTATCGGACGGCTTATCCTGTTCGTCCATTCAATCTCACACCGGCGCACCGCATTAGCATTAAAAGCATTTGTGATTTTATGCAAGACACTGCGGATCTCCATGCGCGTGAAATTGGCTTTGCCTATGACCAACTTCCGGAAGGACGGGCTTGGTTGATGATTCGCCTCAGAATCGAAATGAACCATTATCCCCGAAACCGTGAAAGAATGGAAGTGGAGACATGGGCGAGTGGTACCGACCGTTTTTTTGCCTTTCGGGAATTCTTATTGTTTGATGAGATGGGAGACCAGATTGGGTGTGCAACTTCCAGTTGGGTGATGCTGGATTTGGTGCGCAAGCGTCCGGGGAGGATCCTTCCAGAAATTGAGGCGCTCCCTTGGCCTGATTTACCCAAGCCTATTTCGGAACTGCCGAAACACATATTGCCCCAAAACGTGGATTTTATACAACGATTTTTGGTTCGTTATGGAGATTTAGATATTATGGAGCATACCAATAATGCGGTTTACGTTGGCTGGTTGGCAGAAAGTGTACCAGAAGCGTATTTGGCACGGTATGTTCCCAAAGTCATAGATATTTCCTTTAAACAAGAAAGTGTGGCGGGCGACTGGGTGCGGGTGGAAACGGAACATTTATCAGAAGGGGGCTTTCGGCATCGTCTTGTTCGGGAGCGAGATGGTGTAGAAATGGCCTTGGCCTTGTCAGAATGGCGGCTTCGGGAGGTCTCGCAAGGATAGAATTGAATTGGTTGATGTTTTGAGCGTCAGGACGATGAGGAAAAGCAGTTGTTGGACAAAAAAAGCCCCTTCGGAAAAAGGGGCTTTAGGGAAACAAAGTGTTTATTTTATTCTGAACGTGCGAATCTCGTAAGGCTTTAAGGAGAAGGTTAGGCTGTTTTCAGCGGTCTTTTCGACCTCCTCCATGGGTTCCGGTACTTCCATTAGGTTGGTACATGAGATTTCTGTTATGGTAAAAGGTAAAGAAATCGTTACGGTTCTGGTACCACCGTGTGCTTCATAGACCCGCAAGATATATCCTTCGCCCTCTTCCGCTTTTTTTAAGGTTTCCACCAAACATGCATTATCCGATACCGAAAGGCTGTTTTCCAGAATCGGCCCATTCGTGATGGTCCGAAGTGGTTGGTTGAAGGCATATCCAGCCTGAACGGTTCCGTTGCGCCAATCGCCCGCGTGTGGATAGAACGCATAATTTACCTCGTGTTTGCCCTGATCGGTGAAGACATTGGGATCATCAAGAAAGTGGAAGGGAGGATGTGGAGCCTGCGGATCCGGATGAACGGGTGTGCGGATGAGGGACATCCGCATAACATTATGATGGATGTCGTGCCCGTACTTGCCATCGTTTAGAATAGAGACACCGCCGCTGGCATCCGAGAGATCCGTCCAGCGGTGTCCTGAAACCTCAAATTTGGATTGCTCCCAAGTGGTGTTGCGCGAAGTAGGGCGTTCAATGGTTCCATACTGGATTTCATAAGAAGCCGAGGCGCTGTGAACGGCGACCGGAAAAGCCACTTTGAGTAAAACATGTTGCTCATGCCAATCCATCATTGTTCTAAAATCTATGCGGGGGATAGATTGATAGATCACCACACATTGACTGAGCGTGCTTCCATTGTGGGTTTTATAGTCAAACCGGACAGTTGCTCGGATAGGGCCCTTTTCGATCACCGTTACTTGTTCTAAGTTGAGCAAGCCCAATGGTTTTTGTTCAAACCAATCGTTAACATCCCAAGCGTCCCAACTGTTGGGGCGGTCTTCGAAGGTTTGCAAGTCGTTGCCTTTTCCTGTTAACCATTCCCGTTGCAGTCTTTTGTCAAAAAGGGAATCAATTCCGCCGTGAGGGTTAAAGGCAATTCGGAAGAATGCGTTTTCCATTCCTGTTTCCGTGACTTGTGGTCCTCCTCTCTCACCCATAGGCTTTGGAATGGCTTTCTGGGCTTTCCTAAATTTTTCCAGTGCTTTTTCCTTCAGGACTTTATGGGATTTGGCAACATGGCTCATGACATGGCCTCGGATTTCTTTCACCTCCTCTTTGGACAAGTCTAACTTTTGACCAATTTCTTCTGTGGATAAGGCACCCTCTCCTGTTAATCCGAGCCACATACGGAAAAGATCGGCCTCCGAAAGCGGAATATCTGCAAGTGCTTGTTCGATTAATGGTGTTAAATCGTTTTCTGGTAGGGTTTTGGGCGTTTCAGGGGTTGCCACATATTGCGTAGCGGCAAAAGGTGCAACGGTGGCTTCAAGTCCGATCTTCGTACTTTCTTCAGATTCCTGCAAGACCTGAAAAGCGACCGATTTACCTTGGGCATCTTGCAGGGTAAAAGGCATTTTTAATGCGACATCCGCCTCTGCCCAGTCCGTCACCGTAAAAGACAAACTGTTTAAGACCGAGAAGCGGTACGGCGGCTGGATATTGGGGGTTTCTAATTGTTTAATGGCTTTGTCTAAAAGCGCTTGGACTTCGGTCTCGATCTCTCCATAGATGCGATGTACGTCGGGATAAGCCTGGGCAATACTGGTACCGGGAAGAATGTCGTGGAACTGGAGCAGCATTAATTTTTTCCAGTTATTTTCTAAGGCTTCGTCCGGATATGGAGCATTATTATTGATTTCGGCTAATGCGGCCCAAATTTCGGCTTCACGGAGGAGCAATTCGTTTTTCCGGTTGCGTCGTTTTACCAAGGCATGGGTAGTGAGGGTTCCACGATGGAATTCGAGGTAAAGCTCTCCTTTCCATACCGGAATCTGGTAGCCATATTCTTTGGCGAGGGCATCGGCGCGAGATTTGATGGCCTCTAAGGCGTCTTCTACACGGGAAAACTTGACCCGAGGATACGCAGGAAACCCTTGCATCCGCTTGCCCAATTCCACGTCTTCCCGTACCGGGCCACCGCCGCCATCTCCATACCCATACAGGTATAGCAAGTCTGGTGCGATGTCTTTCGACGGGTAGCGTTTGTACCACTGCATCATCTCGTCGGGGTAAGTGCGTGTGACATAGCTTTGTGGAAATACGCAGCGGATCCGTGAGCCATCAATGCCTTCCCAGTCAAAGTGACCATATGGGAAAGGATTGGTTTCGCTCCAGGTCAGTTTTTGCGTTACGAAGGTGTCTAAGCCAGATTTTAGCAGGATTTGGGGCATGGCCGAAGCGTATCCAAACGTATCCACAAGCCACATGGTTCGAGAGGTGGTACCGAAATGTTGTTTCCAGAATTTTTGCCCATACAGCAATTGCCGGATCAATGACTCGCCGCCCGTGATATTGCAGTCTGGTTCCACCCAAGCGGCCCCCACAAATTCCCATTGCCCATCTTTTACTTTTTCCTGTACTGCAGCAAATAGGTCTGGGTGGTCGTTCAATAAAAAATCATATAACTGGGCTTGGCTTTGCGAGAAGTGGTATTCTGGTAATTCATCCATGTACCGAACCGCCGTAGAAGAGGTGCGGGCCATTTTTTGGCGGGTTTCGGCCAATGTCCAGAGCCAAACCACATCAATGTGCGAGTTTGCACAAAGATACAGGTTAAAATCGGGGGGCTGGTGGGTTGGTAAAAGGGCTTGGGTCTTCTCCTTCAACAAGTGGGCAGCGGTTTCAACGTTCACCCGGTTATAATCCGAATGAAAGTCTATGGCGTTCAGGGTTTGTTCCAATATGTACCAAAGTCGGATTGCTGTGGGGTGTTCTTTGTCTAATGAACGAACCGCTCCTAATGCTGCCCGCAGGTCGTAGCGGAACTGGTAGATGGCTTCGTTGATGACCACTAATTCGCCCGAAATGGATTGGGGGGTTCGCATCCGGCCCGAGTGTACCATCACGTCTAAGCGGAAGGTTTGTCCGGCTTCTGCACGTTCGGCCAAGAGGATATCTTTGCGATTGATGTCTAAACCACCGGAAATACGGCCATTTAGATATACGGTACTTTCAGATAAAAAGCCATCACTACCGGTGTTCATGTGTGCAAAAACCCGCTTTCCGGCCCATTTTTCTGGTATGGTAACGGTGGTAGAAGCCCAAAATGCTTTTGCATGTACATGGGGGAATTGTGCAAAATGAGTGGGTGACTCATCCACTTCCGGGACGTCCGTCACCAAAGGTGCAATGGCGGCCGGTTGTGGGATATGCCCTGGCCACTTATTAGAGGGCCGCCAATCTGTAATGGGAATGCGTTGTTCATAAATCCATCGCTCTAACTCGCGAAGACGTCGCTCTACGCGGGTATCAATCATTTCCGGTCTAAGTTGCATGGGTCTTGAAGGTTTTTTGGGGAGGATAGTGGTTCGACGTGGTTGATCCATCAGCAAGACGAGGCAGAAGCTTCGGAGAGGGTGCCAAGACGGATGAAATACACACGCAGATAATAGCCAGCAAAGGTATGAACTTATTGCTTTTTAAACAAGATGAAATGAAGATGTAAAATTTCGCGGATGTTTGGCAAAAATAATGCGGTCTGACGGTTATTTTGCCGAACAAAAATCGTATGACCGCTTAAATAACTCACCAAAATACCTTTTACCTTTTAAAAATAATGGTTGTAATTCTTCACCCCAACATTGATGAACGCTCCGAGACATACCAGACCACGCTTGCTTACCTAAATCGCCTTCCGAATGTAGAAGTCAGGTTGCATACAATCGAAGGTCGGCAGGATAAGTTGACGGAAGTGTATTTACTGGGCAAAACCCGTGAATTGAACATGGAGCAAATAGCTGCTTTGCCGGGTGTAGAGCGGGTGGTTAGGGTCTCTCAGGACTACCGGATACTGGGCAAGCACAAAGATGAAAACCGCGTAGTAGGGTTTACCTATAATGGCGTCGCGTTCAATCAGGATAACCTGCATATCTTTGCAGGCTTGTGTGCGGTGGATAATCCAACCAATGTGGAAGCCATGATGAAGGGTGTGAGCGACTTGGGGCTGCAATGTACCCGTATGGGCGCTTATAAACCAAGAACAAATCCATACGCCTTTCAAGGGCATGGGGCGGCCTGTTTGCCGTGGGTTTTTGAACTTGCAGGGAAGTATGGTATTAAGGTGATTGCCATGGAAGTCACGCACGAGCGTCATGTGGACGAAATAAACGAAGCCTTGGAAAAAACAGGCCAACCAACGGGTGTGATGCTCCAAATTGGTACCCGTAATACCCAAAACTTTGAATTACTCAAAGCCGTTGGATCCCAAAAGACCCATCCCGTTTTGCTCAAACGTGGTTTTGGGATTACCCTGTCGGAGTCGTTGAATGCCGCAGAATATCTCGCGAGTGAAGGCAATGCAAATGTTATATTCTGTTTGCGCGGGATGAAGGCCAATTTTGGTGACCCACACCGGAATATGGTGGATTTTGCCCATGTCCCCGTCGTTAAGCGCCTTACTCGGATGCCCGTCTGCGTGGATCCTTCGCACTCGGTAGGGTCGCGTGAACGGTCTTCGGATGGGATTTTGGATACGCTGCATGTAACTGCTCAGGGAGTTATTGCAGGTGCCAATATGATTTTGGTGGATTTTCATCCCAAACCACCAGAAGCATTTGTGGATGGCCCACAAGCGATGCTGATGAACGAACTTGAGCGATTTGTAGAGGATGTGCGGATCACCCGCGAGGCCTATGAAAAACGTCGTGCCTTATGGGAAAGCTGATTGATTTTTCTGAAATGGATACGGAACTGAATGTGCCCTTTTGGTATTGACTGAAAGGGCTTGTTTTTGTGGATAGGTTTGTGGAAGTACTATTTGTAAAAATATCGTATTGGTTGGTAAATCTTTCATTCGTTATCATCATGAATATTCCTAAGATCGCTTTTATTCTGAATACCCAAAAACGGAAAAACCAAAATCTTATTCCGGAAATTGAACGTGTATTTTCGGCATATCCCATTCAGGTTGCTGCCACCGCATATGCAGGACATGCCACCTCGTTGGCATCCGAGGCGGTCCAGTCAGGCACCGAGGTTGTGGTCAGTGTTGGTGGTGATGGTACCTTGAACGAGGTGCTGAATGGGCTTGTTCGTGGCTGTGAAGCAGTAGGAAAGCCGCCTAATAAAGTCGGTTTGGGGATTTTACCCACAGGGTCGGGCAATGATTTCGTGAAAACTTTAGCGGGAAGCAGGACTCTCGAAAGCCTAAAAGAAAGCATCAGGCAGTCAAAATCTTATTCCATTGATATTGGTGTGGCAGCCTTCACGTCTGTTCTTCAGGTGCCTGAGAAACGATATTTCATCAATATTGCAGATGTGGGCATTGGCGGGGTCATTGCAGCAAAGCTAAGTCGGTATAAATCATGGTTTGGTCCAGCGTTTACTTATCAACGGGCCATTATTTCGGCGCTTTGGGGCTATTCCCCTGAAATGCTTGCCGTTGAAACCAGTGAAGAAACCATGGTGTCTCCAATGATGAGTTTGGTGGTGGCCAATGGAAAGTTTTTTGGAAACGGTCTAGGTATTGCTCCAAATGCCCGATTGGATGACGGCCTGATGGAAGTGGTGATGTTGAAAAATATCTCGCTTACAGATTATATACGCCAATTGCCCAAATTGAAGCGTTGCGAAGTGCTTGTCCATCCAGAAGTTTCGTATGCGTCGTCCGCTTCGGTCACCGTTGCCACTTCAAATGGCAGGCCCTTGCCAATTGATATGGATGGGGAATATGTGGGTGTGACGCCCGTTACTTTTTCCGTGCTAAATCGGTTGGTTACGGTCTTTTAGATGTTTTGCGGATAGACCTATAAAAAATCCACTTTGTGGTTGCACCCAAACGCCCTTTTGAGCATTATAGGCGTCATTTTGTTTGGTTTGTAGAAATCACGTTCGAAAAGCATAAAGTTTTCCACAATGATTAAACTTTAAGGTAATTAGGGCTTCTCTTTTGGGAAACCATAACTACCTAATAGATGAACTTCTTTGTACGGTCTCGGTATCTGTTGATGCTGGTGGTCCTTGTCTCTTTGGTCTTAGGCATAGGAAGCGCTTTTTGGGGTGTCCGTGGCGCCATGTACGGTATTTTATCGTTCTCCGCCTTTCTGATATTGCTCCTACTTTTGGGGTTATACCAAAAAACGCTACACCGCAATAATAGGGTTGGCTACCTGATGGCTTTTTGTCTAATGCTTGTAATGAGTTGTTTTTGGGGTATCCTATCGCTTGAACACGCATCAGAAAGCTATTTTAAGCCCACACCGCAAGAAAAAGGCCAAGAATATAAACCTCAAGTCCATGCCAATGGAAGTCCAGAATCTCGAAAAGTATATCCTATAACCCCTAGTGCCCTTTCTTCTCCCCAACAAATGTACAATCGTCCTCGTGTTGAGTCGAAGTCCTTCAAAGAATCCGGGTTGGACACCAACCGAGGTATTCAGGCAAGTATTCTAAAAACCAAAAAAGAGCACAAAAGGGCCAAAACGTCTATGCAAATTGATGAGAAGCCTGTGACCGCTTCCAAAAACGTTAGACCCATACCGACTCCTACTTTCATCTTGCAAGAACCTTACCCTGAAAACCAATAAAAAATGAAGAATCGTTTATATAGAACCCTACTATTTATAGGGGCTTTCACCCTGTTTAA
This sequence comes from Bacteroidetes Order II. bacterium, assembly GCA_016788705.1. Taxonomy (NCBI): domain Bacteria; kingdom Pseudomonadati; phylum Bacteroidota; order unclassified Bacteroidota Order II.; species Bacteroidota Order II. bacterium. The sequence goes on along the minus strand of JAEUSQ010000065.1, from coordinate 120,004 downwards.
TGGCTGTTCTTTCAGTCGGATCAACGAACACATCCGGAATCTTACCCAGCAGATTTCTCACCAGCAAGAGCAAATTGCTGCTTTGAATGCCGAAACGTCTGAATCGTGTATTGCAGCCGAAACGGATGAAGAGACCTGTGCAAGTTTTCGGCAAGCATTAGAGGCAATGAGTGTACAATCTGAACGGTGGAAGCGGGAAATTATTTATTTAGCCCAAAAAAACGCACCACTCAGGGCACCTTTCCTTAATAAATCTGCCCAGGAAATGGTCGTAGAGTATATGGCGAAGCATCAGCGATACCAAGACCTGATTAGGGCCATGACAGGTCTCCTTCGCGATGAATCAAAAATGCGACCTTTTGAGACTGCGGCCTATTATCCACCCGGTAAATATGAAGTACCGGAGGATAAAAAACAAGTCCTTCAAGAAGCCCTGAAACCAACTTTACAAGGCATAAAGCGTTTCAAAACAGAATATCCATATTTCCCATGTGTTGGGAAGGTTGAGGTGAATGGGTATGCGGATCGTACGGGTATCCGAGAGGGCAGTGGTCTCTACGAAGAACTAAAATCCGAACTTAAGGTAGAGGCTCCAACCAGATCCGAGTTGAACCGTCAACTCTCCCACTGGCGAGCGGAAGGAATTGGAAATTTGATGAAGACAATTCCTTACGGAAGTGAAGTGGTGATTAAGGCAATCGGTAAAGGAGAGTTGGACCCACCGGGCGCTCATCGCCTTCCTGCCGGAAGTGTCCTAAAAGATGACGACCCTCGTAGGCGTATTGTAGTGGTCTATTGGGGCTGTCCGGTAGAAAAATCCAATGACCTTGATTAAGATCAAAATGAAACAGATAAGGTAGGACATGATTCGCTTATTTTTTGCGGGCTTTTCAAGGCTTCATAGGGCGTAAGGGTGTATTCTGTTATTTTAACGTGGGTACCAATCACCCAAATTGATGAACAAACCTATTCTTGTTTTTAAGGTTGGGACGTCTTCTTTGACCCATTCCGATGGGCGAATAAACGAAGCGCTCATTCGTGATTTTGCACGCCAGCTGGCATTCTTGCAGAAGCGTTATCATATTGTGATGGTTTCTTCCGGTGCTGTGGGAGCTGGCAAGAAATACCTACGTCACTATTCGGGTCAGATGCCGGAACGGAAAGCAGCAGCAGCAGTTGGTAATCCGTTATTGATTTCGATGTATTTTGAGGCATTCCGGCCATACGATATTCCAATTGCCCAAAGTCTTTGTGAGCGCCGCCATTTCTCTGACCGTAAACAGTTTCTCCAACTGAAGCAAACCTATGAGGAATTGTGGGCCAATGGCATTATTCCCATCGCAAACGAAAACGATGTGGTAAGTGATTATGAACTAAAATTTTCCGATAACGACGAATTGGCAACCCTTATTGCCGTCGGTTTTGGCGCGGAATTGTTGCTCATTGGGACTTCGGTGCCAGGGGTATTAGATGCCAATGGGCAGGTGGTTCGGGAAATATGTGTGTTTACGGACGAAATTTTAGGGTTGGCCCATACCGAAACCTCTTCGGGTGGTTTGGGTGGCATGATTTCAAAACTGACCTTTGCCCGTTTGGCTACAGGGTTGGGAGTTAGGACTATTATTTTTCAGGCAAACCAAGAAAATAGTTTGATGCAGGCCGAACAACAAAAGGTGGGGACTGTTTGTCCGGCACGAGATACCACCACCAATGCGCGTAGAAAATGGTTAGCCAGTGGGTGTTTGTTAGGAGGGCGCATTAAGGTGGATAAAGGCGCGCAAAAAGCATTGATGGAACGTAAAAGCCTCCTCGCTGTTGGAATTGAGAAGGTTGTACAACCTTTTAACCGGGGAGAGGTCATTGAAATGATGGGACATACCGGAAAAACGCCTTTTGCGGTAGGGCGGGTGAAGGTTTCCTCGGACGAATTGGTGAGAACGAAAAATCTTGAAGTGGCCCATGCCGATGAGATTGTATTGCTGTAATCGTAATCCTTTTTAAGGATGGATAAGTCAAGCATGGGTATATCATCTAAAGCATATAAAAATAAATTTAAATATAGAAATGCCTACCTCAATAAAACACTTATTGGCGGCCACCAAAAAGGCCTCAATTGCCATACAACGTACGAGTGATGAAGAGCGACAGTCTTTCTTGCAAACCCTATCCAATACATTATTGGCGGGGATACCGCAAATCTTGGCAGCCAATGCCTTAGACCTAGCGCGGATGGATGATGCAGACCCCAAAAAAGACCGATTGATGTTGAATGAAACCCGAATTAAAGACTTGGCGAATGCTTGTTTGGATGTGGCGTGTTTACCAGATCCTACGGGTGTGGTCCTTTCTGATCGGGTCATGGAAAATGGGTTGCATATCCAAAAAAAGGCGGTTCCATTAGGCGTTATTGGGGTGATTTATGAATCCCGGCCCAATGTTACCATTGATGTAGCCGCTCTTTGTTTGCGTTCGGGAAATGCCGTTGTACTCCGTGGAGGGACTGATGCATGGTCTTCCAACTCCGTATTGGTAGGTTTAATACATGAAGCGTTAAGGGCACATCGCCTTCCTACAGAACTGGTGACGTTGCTGCCGACGGATCGTGCCTTGGTTCAGGAATTACTTACTGCCACCGCCTATGTGGATATGCTCATTCCGCGTGGTTCCAAACAACTTATTGATTATGTTCGGGATCATGCCCGCGTTCCCAGTATCGAAACTGGGGCTGGCGTTTGCCATACATACGTAGAATCCACCGCAAACTTGGAAAAAGCGGCAGCCATTGTGGTCAATGCCAAGGTGACACGTCCTTCTGTTTGCAATTCGTTAGATACCATTCTGGTGGATAAATCCATTGCCGATCGCTTTTTACCAATGATCTTGCCTGGTATGGCGGCATATGAAGTACACCTATTTGCAGATGAAGGGGCTTTTCGTCTTTTGGATCAAACAGGTTATCCCTTTTTAGCACATGCCAGCGAGGATGATTTTGGTCGGGAGTACCTCAGCTATCAATGCTCTGTAAAATTGGTTTCGGATTTGGAAGAGGCCATGACACACATAGCGGAATACTCCTCTAAGCACTCGGAAGCCATCGTTACGGAAAATCGAGAGGCTGCTACCCGCTTCCTGAACGAAGTAGATGCCGCTGCCGTGTTTGTGAATGCATCTACCCGCTTTTCGGATGGCGGGGTGTTCGGGCTTGGTGCAGAAATTGGTATCTCTACCCAAAAACTTCATGCACGTGGGCCCTTTGCATTGGAAAAATTGGTGACCGAAAAATGGATGGTCCGGGGTGACGGGCAGGTCCGGTGACGCACATGGAGCAATTCCTGCTCGTTTTTTACCAAAAAGGGGCCATCGCAATATTGAGCAAGTTCCCAGTGCGATTTTGGCCGACGTCGCCTTAAATGGTTAATGAGGTTAAAAAAAGGTTTGTGAATGACCGATGAATGGTTATATTTTGTGTCTTTCAATCTTTTGGAAAGTACCTTTTTAACCTTCACCCAACCCCTTTAGAGCAATGTCAATTTTTTCCAGTAAAAACGTAAGTCGGCTCGCGCTTGTGGCGGCCCTTGGCTATTTTGTGGACGTGTATGATCTTTTGTTGTTTAATGTGATTAAGGGCGACAGCCTGAAAGATTTGGGACTTGCCGGAATCGAAAACGAGGCCGCATTGTTAAACTTTCAGATGTTTGGCATGTTATTGGGGGGCATTATGTGGGGTATTTTGGGCGATAAAAAGGGGCGCGTTACCGTCCTTTTTGGTTCTATCCTTACGTATTCCATTGCAAACTTAGCGAATGCCTTTGTGGTGGGATTTTGGGATTATGCCCTTTGGCGCTTCATTGCGGGTTTTGGTTTGGCTGGAGAATTGGGCGCCGGCGTCACCTTGGTTTCCGAGACTATGGAAAAAGAAAAAAGGGGAATTGGCACGATGATTATTGTGTCTTTTGGGGTTTTGGGGGCCGTAGTCGCCGTCTTGGTACATGAAGCCCTCGGTTGGCAAAATGCGTTTATCGTAGGTGGACTGATGGGGTTGGCGTTACTTTTGTTACGCGCTGGAGCGTTGGAATCGGGCATGTTTGAAGGCATTAAAAAATCTGATGCGGCCCATCGGGGAGATTTTTTCCACCTGATTACCAAAGATCGAACCATCCGGCGGGTCTGGGAGTTCTTGTTACCCGTCTCACTGCTGGCGTTTGTGCTCAGTTTTTTGATGCCCGCCTACAGCACCTTGTATCGCGTAATTTTTGGCATTTTTGGCGTTGGTATTGTGATTCAAATGGTGAATGATGCCCGCTTCCGAAAATACATGTTCTGCATTTTGTTGGGAATGCCCATTTGGTATGTGATTGGCATTTTGGTGTCTTTCTCTAATCGCTTTGCAGTGGTTACAGGAGTAACCGGAGATATTTTGGTTCCGACAGCCGTTGCATTTTGTTATCTGGGACTTTCTATCGGAGATTTTTCTTCCGGCTTGTTGAGCCAAAAACTACGAAGTCGGAAAAAAGCCATCTTGTTCTTTCTGGTGCTGATGGCGATTGTGGTGCTGGCCTTCTTGTTCTTGCGCGGGCTGAGTCCAGCGGTCTATTATGGGTTGTGTTTTCTGTTGGGTTTTTCTGCTGGATATTGGGCCATTTTTGTACAGAATGCTTCCGAGCAATTTGGGACGAACCTACGTTCCACCGTTACGAATACCGTCCCCAACTTTGTTCGGGGAGGGCTGGTGGCCATGTCGGCGGCCTTTCTGGCGCTTATTCCAAATCCGAAAGTGCCAGATGAGTACTTTATTCACTCTGCATTGATTGTCGGTGCTATTACCATTGCCATTGCGGTTTTTTCCACGTTGTCTATTCAGGAAACTTTCTCAAAAGACTTAGACTATGTAGAAGAGTAAACATCGTATTTTGACCGTACTTTGAGGGTTGCCCGTGTGGTGACCCTTTTTCATTTTGGCACAATTGATATGTCTTTTCAGATCGAACAACAAAAAGTGGCGCGTCGGATTACCCTAGTAGCCGCCCTTGGGTATTTTGTAGATGTGTTTGATATTGTTCTATTTAATATAGTAAAAACGGATAGTTTACGTGACCTTCGTGTGTTGCCAGAACAGATGCTGGGCTACGAGGTCTCGTTGCTCAACTGGCAACTGGGCGGGATGTTGGTGGGCGGCTTGATGTGGGGCATTTGGGGAGACAAAAAAGGGCGTCTTTCGGTTTTGTTTGGGTCTATCCTTATGTACTCGCTTGCGAATCTTGTTAATGCTTTCATTACCGATGTGTCTTGGTATGCCCCATTGCGTTTTTTGGCGGGGGTTGGTTTGGCCGGAGAACTCGGTGCAGGCGTCACATTGGTGGTTGAGACCATGGAACGTGAAAAACGGGGTATTGGAACAATGATTATCACGACTGTTGGGGTGATGGGGGCGGTGTGTGCGGCATTGGTTGGGAAAATGCTGCATTGGCAGACGGCGTATCTTTTGGGCGGTTTATTGGGCTTGGCTTTGCTTTTCTTGCGGGCAGGCACCTTGGAGTCGGAGATGTTTGAGCGGCTCTTATACAACCCAGACATCAAAAAAGGAAGTCTATGGTTGTTTTTGCGAGCGCGTAAACGATTGATGCGGTACGTTTGGGTGGTTCTAATTGGCCTACCCGTCTGGTTTTTGGGTGGAATTGTGGTGCCACAGGCACATCGTTTTGGAGAGGCCCTTGGGGCGACGGGGCCCATTACGGTGAATGATGCGGTAATTGTGTTTTATCTCGGTATTGCCGTTGGAGACTTGGTGAGTGGGGGATTGAGCCAATATTTTAAAAGTCGTAAAAAAGTGCTTTTGGGTTTTCATATTCTTTCCTTTCCGCTTTATGCCTTGCTCTTCGCAACATCCGGCTTAAGCCCATTCCTTTTTTATATAGTACTGTTTTTATTAGGTATAACATGTGGATTCTGGGCGGTGTTTATCTCGATGGCCGCTGAACAATTCGGCACCAATATCCGTTCTACGGTTACAAATACAGTTCCCAATTTTGTACGGGGCCTCACAATTCCAATGACCGGTATGTTCCTCTGGCTGGTTCCGGTCTTGAATGGAAGTTTGGTTCAAGCGGCGGTTGTTGTGGGGTATGGGGTGTTGATTATTTCGGTCATTGCCACCTTGCAGGTAGAGGAAACGTTTTCTAAAGATCTTAACTATGTGGAAAAATAAAAAGACAGCAACTTTCCGGCCATGCTGGTACAGGCTGTATCAGGTGCTAAATGACCATTAATGTTAATCGTCGTTTAGCGATTTTATCTTTTAGCGATCATTATCCTTCAAAATTACCCTTTCCTTGCCTATAAACTATAAAGACCATTTTGTTGTGTTGCTAACCATTCTTGGTAACGGCTGTATAGGTGGTGGGCCGCCGGGTAAATGCTGTTTGGGCTCATAAAGTGCGAAAACTCAAAGGTGATGAGTTTTTCCACACCAGCGGCATGGGCCTGTTCCATTTTATAGCGCAGACGGCGGTAGTCTAATGGGGGAAATTTGATTGGGAAGCCCCGTTCAAAAGACTCCACATTGCTCCACGAAGTGATGTGATGACGCTTCGCCAATGCTGCATTTGCTTGTAGATAGTCCTTCAGTTCATGAAACGGAACCTGTCCATCCTGAAAGGCCACCACATCCACGATCCCTTCGATTCTTGCAAAAACCTGTTCCCATTCTCGGATATGACGGTCTAAGGAAATGGCTTCTGCGCCGAATTGCAAAGCCCCTTTTATATACGGCGAAATGAGGATTGGTTGAGATTTAAGGCCACGCAGGTGTGTCGAGAGGTCTTCATAAACCCGCATCATACCATCGTTAAAGGTGTTAATCTCGTGGCAAATATACCAGCCATTAAAGGCTTTTCGGTGTCCATATCGCTTCATTACCTCGTCGCAAAACGCCTTGTTAAGATCGGCCTCGGCCTGATAATCGCCATTGATCCAATATTTACCAGAATCATAGGTACCAAAATAGAACTTCATGTTACAACGTTCCGCCTCTGTCAGGAAAATGTCCACCAAGTCGGTATAAGTGGGGAGCATAAGCCGTTTTTGCTGCAATACCGCAGAGTCGAAGGTGCAGTGGTGGTCATATCCGGCACGGATGAGGATGACCGTATCTATCCCAACGGCCTTCATGGCGTCAAAATCCTTGGCCCATTCGCGGTGCCCCCAGTTTTGGGAGGGGATGTCGTGGGTGATCTCGTCTAAAAAAGTTCCAGTAATTTGAATCATGGTGGGTTAGAGGCTTTTCGTGGTTAACTTAACTTCCTTAACATACTTCAATATGCCCATTGAAAACATGAAAGAAGTATCAACAAAACAACGTTTTGCTGCCTTGGATGCCCTTCGGGGCTGGGCGATTCTGGCCATGGTGCTTTCTGGAATTCTTCCCTTTGGGGTTTTACCAAATTGGATGTATCATGCACAATTACCCCCGCCGGAACATCGGTTTAATCCTGCGATTTCGGGACTTACGTGGGTGGACCTGGTTTTCCCCTTTTTCCTGTTTGCCTTGGGAGCCGCTTTGCCTATCGTCCTTCGCCGAGTGGCCCCCGTAGGTGTTGCCACAAAACGACTGTTTCAGCGGTTTGCGTTGTTGGCGTTCTTTGCCTTTGCCCTTCAACATGTCCGCCCCTATGCCCTCCAGCCGTCACCGAACGCCGTCACTTGGATGACAGCCTTTGTGGGTTTTTTATTGTTGTCAGGGGTGTTTGTCCGACTGCCCGCGTCGTGGTCTCTTTCCGAACGACGGTTTTTTCGGGTGCTGGGCTGGGCGGGTCTTCTAACGTTCTTGGCTGGCCTGACGTATGCCAATGGCACCGGGTTCTCGGTGCAGCGCAAAGACATCATTTTGTTGTTTTTGGCGCATATGGCGTTTTGGGGTGGGTTAATTTGGTGGTGTACGCGCACGCAACCGCTTTATCGGCTGGCTTTGATGGCAGGATTGGTAGCCCTGCGTTTGTCCGCGCTCACGTCAGAAGCTACATGGGCAACCATGATTTGGGCATCCAATCCGGTAAATTGGTTATTCGAGTGGGAATACTTGCGGTATTTGTTGATTGTCTTGCCCGGCACCATGGTGGGAGACTGGTTGATAGAAGTGTTGGAAAGGCGGGGTAATCCGGAAGCGTCGGTAGGTATTAGGAAGCCCATTATGTGGTTGCCTTGGCTCTTGGCGCTGGTTCCGGTTGTGGTCTGTGTTGGGTTACAGGCACGACAATCCGGTTTTACCTTGCTGTTTTCTCTTGGTTTTGTTGGCATGTTGTGGTGGATGACACGCAGGCCCACTTCTCTGGACGAAGATTTTCTACAAAAGTTAGTACGTTGGGGGAGTTTCTGGCTGATTCTCGGCCTGCTTGTTGAACCGTTTGAGGGAGGGATTAAAAAAGACGAGCCAACCTATGCTTACTTCTGGGTAACCACAGGGCTGGCCATGCTTGTTTTGGGTGCATTGTTTATTTGGATGGATGTTGAAGGAAAAAAAGGTGGCGTGCTCGGCTTACTCTCCGAAAACGGTGAAAATCCTATGTTGGCATATGTGCTAATGGGAAATGTGATGTTGCCAGTTTTGCACCTTGTGGGGGTTTATAAATGGGTGGTCGCCTTTACGTCAACACCCGTATTGGCGATGGCGCGTGCGTTGTTGCTTACGATATTATTGGCCTATTTGGTACGCTGGGCCACTCGAAGAGGATTTATTTGGCGCTCTTAAAACAGTTGGGGGGTTGTACGCCCATTAAAGTTTTGTAACGCCAAGGCGTATCTTTATGTTAGGGAGCTGAAGAGATCATTCAGACACCTTCCATTCGTACACTTCGCCGAGTTTGAAGTCCTTCTCCATAAAGGCGTTTTCTCCAAAACCCGCATGGCGGAGTGCATCGGTCAAAACGGACGTAGGGAGATAGACCCGAACCGTTCCACCTGCCAGCGCTTGTATGCGAAGATGGGTTAGTTTTCCGTCTTGTAATGCGGCAGAAACCAAGAAGGCGCCATCGGTTCGTAATTGCTGAAACGACACCGTTTCCCATGATGCTGGAATTGCCGGAAAAACTTCGATGGTATTTAGATGGCTTTGGAGTAGCATTTCCTGTACCCCGGCAGCCGATGCAAAATTGCCTTCCAAGGTAAACGGACGGTATTCAAATTTGGAATGTTGTCCTTTGCACTGTGTACCATTGGCATGAAAACTATTGGGCAGTACAAAACAAGTGGCGAAAATCCGAAGGGCTTTAGCCGCCTGATCGCCTTTTCTTGCTCGTGCATAGAGGCTTGCCTGCCACGCAAAGGAATACCCTGTCCACCAATCGGTACCATTTTTCTCCAGATTGTGAAGAGAAGACGCGATAACCATGCGGTCTTTTTCCGACCGCCACTGATACATCCCAAGCGGATGAATGGCCATGAGGTGGCTAAAATGACGGTGTGAACCTGCTAAACGATGCCCCGGAGCCACCATCAAGCCATCTGTTTCGGAGGTGTGTAGATCGGGCCACTGTTTTATCTCGGCCACCCATTGCGCCTTTTCTTCGGATAAGTTTAAGGCTTCTGCCATTTGGATGGCCGCCGAGAAAGTCCAACGGATCAGGGCAAGATCAAAATTGGTGGTTTCCTCAAACCATGCTTCTGGTGCATTGTCGTGGATTTCTGGACTTGAACTGAGGGGCAATTGGCGGTTTCCGTTTTTTTGTACAGCGATTTGCGACAGGTGTTTTGCCACAGCCTTAACAAACGGATAAGCCTGTGTCTTTAAAAAGGTTTTGTCCATCGTATAGCGCCATTGCAGATAGAAATGATGAGCCGTCCAAGCGCCCATTGTTGGGGAAAGACTGTATTGAATCCAGCCTCCCATAGGTTCCCCGCGTAAAGTGGTAACGCCCGGGACATTGAGGCCATCGGTGCCAAAATAAGCCTTTGTCCATTTTTGAAACGTTCCCCGATGGTTCCAAAGCCAGTGTGTAAAGCCTGCGGTGAGGTCGGTTCTGTTAGCGGTATAACCGGGCCAATAACTTAGCTGGGTGTTGAGGTCATGGTGGAAATCTCCTTTCCAAGGTGGGAGTTTTCCATTGTCGGCCGTCCAGACGGATTGTAAAGAGATGGGCGGGGTATCGGCACGAGCCACAGATCCAAATTTATACAGGTCGCGGTAATATTGTCGCTCAATTGTTTCGTCGGGCAAGCGAATACGGGAGCGGCTCCAAAAATCCTTCCACCAAAGCCGATGCGTGGCCAACGCCCGATGCCAACCTTGCCGGAGGGCCGTCTGGGTGCGGTTTTCCGCAGATGTGGTGGCGGCTTGGTCGGGATAATGGGCAGATATGCTCCAAACGCCCACGAGTACACGGCCCGTTTGTTGCCATCGAACAGAAACGTGGTACGAAAATCCACCCCAGCCTTTTTGTACATATAACTGGCTTTGGGATGTCCGCGTTACACCTCCTTGGGGATATTTTAGGGTCTCTAAGCCAGATCCCTCCACGGAGTTACTGCTGGAACGGTTTGTGTCTCGCTGGTAGGTGGGGGGCGAAAGCATGGGCATGAAATGATTGGTGGGAAGTCCCTCGAACCGGAACCAGCCGATGGCTTTTTCGGCATGAACAAAGGTGGAAAAACGGGTGCCATTTTGCCACTTTACCGATGCCAACCCCTCTTCGAGGCGGAGGTGTACCGATTCAACCGCTCCAAACGAGGCCGTTTCGAAGTGAAGACCAGCACCAGGCAGTTTGGTCGGGGCTGGAAATGCCTCATACGGCTCATCGCCCCACTGCTGTACTGCCTTATAATTTCCTTGCTTCCATTGTGCGATTACCCACTGCCAGTTTCGGTCGGATAAACCCGGCGTTGGGCGTAGATCCCATAAGTCTGAGCGGTCCAAAGACATCCGCAGGTTGTTTTGTTGCTGCCAAACCAATGCCCCCACTTGGCCATTTCCCAATGGTAAGCCCTCGTCCCAAGTTTGGGCAAGACGCGCAAACCGCAAATCGTGTAAGGGGCTGGGTTGGCTGTGGGTAACGAGGCAGCCTGAAAAAATGATCAAAAGGATAAACAGGGTACGCATAGTAAGCAAGGTTTGAAGGAGAGCTAAAGATACACTTTTCGTCTATGGTTTCAAGCGACATGGTCATCATCATTTGAAGGCAACCATTTAGCAAGCATCGTCATAACATCCGTGTTTACTTAATTTTGGCATACCGTTTATCAGGACTGCAACGGTTTTTCCACTTGGTGGCTCTTTAAGGCGGAGGTCATCGCGAAAAATCTTACCGCAAAAAGCGCTTTCTGTTCGGTTAACGCGGTTTACGTTGTATCTTAATATCTCTTTTCTAAAGCAAGACCTGGCCCAAACCCCCATTGACCCAACCGCTATGACCCGATCTAACATGCAACTCCGAACCCTTTTCTTTACTATAGGTGTATTCATTCTACTTTTATTGCCAATACGAATTCGTGCAGGCGAAATTGTTGAAAATAAAGCCTATAAGGGCAAAAAAACGGTAGTGCGCTGGGCTTTCTGGGGAGGTGAAAGTACTGTTCGACTGTTTAAAAAAGTTACCGAGCGCTTTGTCCAAGAACATCCCGACATTGCCGTAGATGTTTCGATCTATCCCTGGGGGCAGTATTGGTCTAAACTCCAAACGCAAGTGGCGGCGGGAATTGCACCAGATGTGATCTCCATGTTCGGTTCGGGAGCGGGCGTCTGGATTTCGCACGGGGTTTTTCAGCCATTAGACCCATTTATGGCACGGGATGGCTTAGACCAAGGGGCATATTATAAAGGTGCTTTGGATGCTTTTCGTTGGGATGGCAAACTATATAGTTTTCCGATTGAATTGGCTGTGGGGGCTTTACTTATTTCGGTAGATAAATTAGAAGCCCGTGGCATACCAAGGGAACTCTGGCCCAAACCAGACAAAGCCATGACTTATGACGAATACCAAGCCCTTGCCCGAAAACTGACGCTACGAGATGGTCAAGGACAGGTCAAGCAAATTGGTGTTGGTTCCGGTGGGTGGTTTAATGACCACATGAACGGTATTTGGGGCGGCCTGTACGTGGATCGGCAGGTGAACCCCACACGCCCCACCATTTTGGGCAACGAAAGATTAGCCAAGGGCCTCATCCATACGTTTCAAGACCGTTTTGCCTCCCGTATTCAAGCACCCAAAGCCAATCTCACCAGTCTGGAATTTGGTGGAGATGCTGTGCTAAAGTCCAATCTCATTGCGATGGCGTGGCTTGGCCCTTGGGTATTACCAGATTATAAGGCCGCTGGCGTTCGGGTGATTGCCACGCCAACCCCACATGGTACCCAGGCCAATCAATTGTTTAGTGCCAATGGGGTGGGCATTTATACAGGTGCCAAAAATCCGGAAGCCGCTTGGAAGTTGGTGCGGTTTTTGGCCTCGACCTTTACCCAGCAGGAAATTGGACGCACATTGCGCGGCCTTCCAACCCTCATTTCTGCCAAAGAAGCCTTCCTGAATAATGAGGCAGGAGTGAAGGGCTTGGAAGCCTATACGGTGGATATGGAAACCGCACAAACCTACATTTGTCCCCGCTTATCCGACATCGAGCAGATCCCGATAAAATGGGAAGAACGCATGGAACTTAAATTAGGCCTACTCTACGACCGAAAATTGGCGGAGTGGCGTGCGCGCAAAAAAAACTTTACCGAAGCCGATCATGGGGCGTTTGAACGGGAAATGAACCGACTGGTGGAGCAAGAAGTACGGGCGGGACTGCCTGGTTTTCATCAAGAAATGGCCGCTGCTTTTAAAACCTTAGAAAAACGAACCCCCACCTTTACCGAAAAAGTGGTGCTGCCTTTGCTGATCCTGCTTTTGTTGGCCTCGGCTGCCGCAGGATATATGGTTTGGTTTAAGCGCAACCAAGAACCCAAAGCCTATATCAGTAAACCCACTTGGAAGCAAAGCATTGCCGGATATGCCGCTTTATCGCCTTGGCTCATTGGGTTTTTGTTGTTCACTTTAGGCCCCATGCTGGCTTCTATTTATTTGTCCTTTACCGACTGGAACATGATTAAGCCGCCGGAATGGGTGGGGGCGCAGCACTATACAAACCTATTTTCGGACCGCTTTTTTACCTTGGGACTGCAAAAAACCTTTGCTTATGCGGCTTGGGTCATCCCTATTTCGCTGGTTGGGGGCATTTTTACTGCTGGCTTGCTGACCAGCGACGTCCGAGGGAGCGATGCCTTTAAGGCCATTTTTTATTTTCCATCCCTCTTTACAGGTGCGGCGGCCACTGTCTTGTGGATGAATATGTTCCACAAAGAATTTGGCGTGGTGAACCACCTCATTGGCTTTTTTGGCGGCGACCCCATTAATTGGTTAGACGAAGCCCATGCCTTTACCACCGTTGTCCTGATGAATTTCTTCTGGGTGGGTGGCGCCACCATTATATACTATGCAGGAATGAAGCAAATACCACGCTCGCTCTATGAGGCCGCAGAGATTGATGGAGCCGGGGCATTCCGACGGTTTTTCTCCATCACCATCCCAATGCTCTCGCCAGTGATTTTGTTTATGGTGGTCATGACAACCATCGGGGCTTTTCAGGTGTTTACACCCGCACTCTTCTTTGCGGAATACGCCATCACGATCGGTGGGCCGGGGGAGTCGCTCAAGTTTTATTCGGTCAATATTTATCACGAGGCATTTAATAATTTGCGCATGGGCAAGGCCTCCAGTTGGGCCGTCGTGCTGTTTGTCATCATTTTTATGATTACGATGATACAGTTCAAATTATCAAAGAAATTCGTACATTCGGAGGCATAAACATGGAAAAGAAATTTAAACGCGCACTGCTCTATCTAACGCTTATTGGGATTTCGGGCCTATTTTTATTTCCGTTTTATTGGGTGCTGATTTCCTCGGTAAAATCGGTGGAAGGCATCTCCATGCGCCCACCTTCTTATTATCCTTCCGAATATCATAAAACCACAGTAACGCTTAACGCTACCAGCCGGATTGTTCGGGAGGTGGCCGGGCCAGATTCCGTGTGGTGGTTTCGGTTGCGCAAAAGCCGAGACCTGCTCACCCAAGACCCTACGCCCGGTGCGTATTATGTACGTTTAGACAGCCTAAAACCCGGGCAATACCTTTCTTGGTTTCCAGAAAGTGTCGTTCAGCCCGTAGCTGGGCCGCCCAACATCACCTTTGATAACCTGACGCTGCACCGCATAGAGGGCGAGCCAGAGGCTGTACCGCTTTTGGCCAAAATGGTGCGTGCTAAAGGCGCTTCATACGACGAACTGCTTTTCTTTACGGAAAATAAGAAGCCAAGCGAAGTGTACATTGCCAAAAACCGCGCCCATCAGGAGGAGCGGAAATTCCATGCACGATGGGAAAACTATCCGGAAACCCTAAAAGGACCCGAAGCCACCATCGGACAAGAACAATCCACCGGATTTCTGCTGTTTATGCGGAATAGTTTTATCATCAGCATCCTCTCGATGATCGGGCAGGTGCTTTCCAGTAGTTTGGTGGCCTATGGCTTTGCCCGCTTGAACTTTCGGGGCCGAGAGGGGTGGTTTGTTGTCCTACTGGCCACCATGATGATTCCCGCACAGGTGACCATGATTCCCATGTTTGCGATTTTTAAAACCATCGGATGGGTCAATTCTTTCTTGCCTTTGGTGGTTCCGCAATTTACGGCGGGGGCTTTTAATGTGTTTTTGTTGCGCCAATATATGCTCACATTGCCCAAAGAATTAGACGACTCGGCGGCGATTGACGGCTGTGGCCCTTTTAGAACGTTTTTTTATGTCATTCTACCCAATTCCATTCCGGTTTTGATTGTGGTGGGGCTGTTTACGTTCGTTGGCGCTTGGCAAGATGTGATGGGGCCGCTGATCTATTTGGACGACCCCGATTATCGTACCGTGACGCTGGGGCTGGAATACTTCCGATCGCCTTATGTGGATACCCGTCACCTGATTATGACCGGAGCAGTCTTGGCCATGTTTCCTGTAGCCATACTGTTCCTGATTTTCCAGCGTTACATCGTAGCCGGAATCGCCACAACAGGCATGAAAACATAACAACGAAATACTTTTTTATACGAAGGCTTTATGGTTAAAATGTGATATTTATTAAGGTTGCGACAAGTAGCACAAAGTCCATTTTTGGGAATAAAAAATCGCGGCTTTAGGATATGATATGAAAAGTAACACGTCGAAGAGCAGACAATAAGACGGACTCGTTCCTTATTGACAAGCCCCTCATCCTCCGACGACAAACAAACCTGCACCGAATACAGCTTCCACAAACCATTACCCCAGCCAAATAACTTATTTCTTTCCCCTTATTATCAACCCAGCGCTTATGTTGCACTTTTGAATAACTTTCTGAAAAAATGCGTCCTTTAAAAGTTGCCCCTCACTTTAGAAAACCTTATATTGCAATGGGTAAATCTACTTAGACTTCCGACGGCTCATGACAGCACAAATACAAACGGAACAAATCGTACATAAAGGAGAGGCACGTATCGCATTGCTCTTTCCTTACGAAGCGCAGTTGGTGGCGCAGGTACGTCCGTTATCAGGTGTGCGCTGGAGCCGAAGCCGCAAGTGTTGGCACCTGCCCGCTACCGAGGAAGCCATGGGCGTATTAACAAATCGTTTCGCCGATACCATCGCATGGCCGGAATCCCTGAAACCATCTTTCCGCACCGGACTGCCCCCCATATCGTTCGACAAAGCGGACATCTATCCTCATTCAACTGCTGCTCAAGGGAGGCCGAGGCACAAGGTTGACATAACGCTCCAACTTATGGAAGGGCGTGTACAGGTTTCATGGATTGGCGGCAAATTGGCGGTAGCATTGCCTTATAATGCCGATGATGTAACGTTTTTGAAGACATTAGCCCAGTCGTTTTGGCACAAAGAACAGCGTTGCTGGGTGATGAAAGCCTGCAAAAGAAATGCCGAGCAACTGGAAGCGCGGTTCGGGAATTGTATTCCTGATGCCATCCGCTCTTTATTGGCTGAAGAAACCCAGCCTATTCCAAACGGAAATGCCCTCACCGATTTGTGCGAGTGCAAAACCGACGGACAATGGTTGCAATTGCGATTTCCTTGGAAGGCAGACACCTTAGCGGTGGTAAAGCAAGTTGCTGGCCGGCGATTTTCAAAAAATGCAGGTTGTTGGATGATACCCAATGACGAAGTGTTGGTTCGTGAACTGGCAAGCCGTCTTGAGGTATTAAATATTACCCTCGTATTAAATGGACAAAGACTGAACCAGCCCCTAAAACGACAGGATTGGCGTAGCAGGCAAAAACACTTACTGAAAGATACGGAAGCCTCTTTGAAAAACCTGTTGTACGCTTATACAGACCTGATGATCGGTATGCGGTACAGTTGGGCCACCATTAAAGGTTATACCCATTGTTTTCGGATATTCGCCGAACATTTTGGGGTGAATACCGTGGAAACCATTTCCAAAAGTGAGGTTCAGCGCTACTGCAACAATTTATCAAAGGGTGATATTGCGTTATCCACCTTGAACCAACACATCAATGCCATTAAGTTTTACTACGAGAAGGTGTTGGGGCAACATCGGGTGGTGTATGACCTTAAACGTCCACGCAAAGAAGAAAAACTCCCTTCCGTATTATCGGCAGGAGAACTACGCCGATTGTTTGGGCAGATTAGCAACCTCAAGCACCAGTGCATGGTCTATATCGCCTATAGTGCAGGCCTACGGGTGAGCGAAGTGTGTAACCTGCGCGTATCCGATATAGACTCAGAACGAATGCTGATACATATTGTCTGTAGTAAAGGTCGTAAAGACCGAATGGTTCCATTGAGTAAATCCCTATTAGGGTTGCTACGGCAGTACTTTCTGAGCTACAAACCCGAAAAATGGCTTTTTGAAGGACAGTTTTCAGGAGAGCCTTACGCAGTAAGAAGCCTCCAGACGATTTTTTGCCGCGCCAAAGAACAGGCAGGGATTCGGAAAGCGGTAAGTTTTCATACACTACGGCACAGTTATGCCACCCACTTACTGGAGTCGGGTACAGATCTGCGGCTGATCCAAGAACTATTAGGGCATCGCGACATCAAAACGACCTTGCGTTACACCCACGTAAGTCAGCGAACCATACAGAATATCCGTAGTCCTTTGGACACCCTTTTTACCGAAAAGTACGACAAAAAACACGAAAAGGGCAGATATAACTAAGTTATAGCCAATAAAAAAAGAAAAAATATGACTAAACATAAAACATTAGGACAAGTATTTACACCAGAATGGGTAGTTAATGAAATATTAGACTTAGTAAATTATTATGAGGTTGAAATTTTGACAAGATATATTTTAGAGCCTGCTTGCGGAGACGGAGCATTCCTGAAAGAAATTGTAAAGCGTTATATAAATGAAGGGAAAAGAAATAATTTATATAAAGAAGAAATAGTACAAGGTTTAGAAAAGTATATCTATGGTATTGAATTAGACGAAATAGAATATAAAAAATGTATAGACAATCTAAATAATTTAGTTAATCAATTATTAGGTATTGAAAAAATTAAATGGAATATCTTTAATGAAAACACATTATTTATTTACAGTAAATATCATAATTTATTTGACTATATAGTTGGCAACCCACCATATATAAGAATACATAATTTAGATAGTACAACAAGAGATTTAATAAAAGAAAATTTTGAATATTCAGATGGTACAATAGATATTTATTTAACCTTTTTCGAGATGGCTTTTTATATGATAAATTCAAATGGCAAAATAGGTTATATAACACCTAATAGTTATTTGCATAACAGTTCATATAATAGGTTTCGTGATTTCTTAAAGATAAAAAAATGGATACATACATTAATAGATTTTAAAGCAAATAAAATATTTAAAGGTTTTTCAACATATACTGCAATAACTATACTTGAATTAGGTACTTACAAAGATGAATTTTGTTATAAAGAACTAATAAATAATAAAATCAAGACCATTAATAATATTAATTTTAATGAATTAGATATGAGAGATTGGTCTTTTACAAATAAGGAAAGTGAAAATTTTTTAAATACATTACATTCTGATAAAAACACTTTTATTAGTGAATTATTTGATGTCCAATATGGTTTTGCTACATTAAGAGATAAAATATATATTGGAAATATTCGAACTTGTGAAAATAAAAATGATTTAGTTTATTTCAATGAACATTTAATTGAGAAAAGTATTTTAAAAACTTGCATAAAGGGTTCAAGATATAAAGGCGAAAAAGATGATAATATTAAAATCATATTTCCATATAAAAAAGTAGGGAATAGATATATTGTTATTTCTGAAAATGAAATGATAAAAGATTATCCTTTTTGTTTTAAATACTTATTATCAAACAAAGAAGAACTAATGTCGAGAGACTTAGATAAAAATGCAATTTGGTATGAATACGGTAGAAGTCAAGGTGTGCAGTCTATGCATAAAGAAAAAATAGTGCTAAGCACACTAATAAACGGGGCGATTAAATATTACAAAGTAAGTTCCGATGTGTTAATGTATTCTGGCATATTTATAACAAAAAAGCAACCTTTTATAGATTGGAGAATAATCGAAAACGTTTTATCTTCTGACGAATTTTATCAATTTATCCGAATTACAGGAAAGGATTTTTCAGGAGGATATAAATCCATTACAAGTAAACAAATCAAAAATTTCAAAGTACATTTTGAAAATAACAATAAAATGTTTTAATTATGAATGAGTATTATTTCCAAATTGATGTTAGTGAAGAGCAAGTTGATTATGCAAATAGTATTGTTGATTATTCTATTTTAAATCACCCTGTTACCGATATTTTTGCAAATGACCCACAAGGTAAAGAACGTCAACGTGAATTTAGGTTTACAGGTTCATTGGGTGAAATAGTTTTTGCAGATGCTTATCAACTTCCAAGACCAACAAGAGCCTTTGGTGCAATAGATGGACAAGATTATGGTATGGATTTTAAATTAACTGTAAAAGATAAAGCAATTTCATTTGATATTAAATCAATGGGAAGAAAAAACAATAATTTTCGTGAGAATTATGTTTTGAATTTGCCTAAATATCAAATGGAAAAAGATATGGTAATTACAGATTGCTATTTTTGTATAAGTATACATGAAGAGTTTAATCATTACATCGCCTCTTTTATTGGTTACATTGAAAAAGAGTTAGTCTATCAGGGGAAGGTTGGTATATTATATAAGGCAGGCACAAAAAGAATTAAAGATGATGGAGGTAGTTTTATTTTCCAACGAGATACATATGAAGTAGACTTTAAAGACATTAGAACCCCATTTGTAACTGAACACATAAAAAAAATAAAAGGGTTTAAACAACGTAATATTTTACCACCTTATAAAAAATAAAAAAATGAACGAAAACAACTTTTTAAATGCTTTAACAAATTCGTTTAAAGCATTTCTTGAAACAGGCTCAAGAAGTAATGAAAAATTAAAAATACTTCATAGTTTTATTTCAAAAGACATTATAAATATTATAGGTACAGATTATATTGTAAAATCACTAAACATAGGTGATGGTAAAGAAGGTTCAATACAAGGAAGATATATAAACAAAAATGTAGATATCGTTATTTTACAAAAAAATAAAGTAATTGCAGGTATTGGGGTTAAATTTGTCATGCAAAATTACTCTCAAAATTCTAATAATTATTTTGAAAATATGTTAGGAGAGACAGCGAACATTCGTAGCAATAATATACCCTATTTTCAAATATTTGTTATACCAGAAAAAATGCCTTATTATAAAAGTAGTGGACAATGGGATA
Source organism: Bacteroidetes Order II. bacterium (assembly GCA_016788705.1). NCBI lineage: Bacteria > Pseudomonadati > Bacteroidota > unclassified Bacteroidota Order II. > Bacteroidota Order II. bacterium. Next base: position 100,156 of record JAEUSQ010000065.1, on the reverse strand, counting down.
AATGGGAAGAATTTTCATTACATAACTCAAAAAAATATAATATACTCTCAGAGGATAATGTTGATAATTTTTTACATACGCCTACAAAAACGTTATTATACGTTGTAAAATTACCTGAAATAAATTTTGCAATTAGTACAAAAGATGAATATTATGATTTTTACAGAAATTATCAAAATTTGCGTATTGAAAAAAGTACACGTAATTATGGTAGTTTTAGCAATAGCGTTATACACAATGACTATGTTAGTTATATAAATAAAATATGTAATTATATTAAATCTATATGATTACGCCTTTAAAATTTAATGAATTAATAAAAAAACAAATAAAAATGGCTATAACATGCAACAGACCGACCATGCCTTCCCGCTTTTTGCCACCGCACAAAATCCCAACGCACGAAAAAGCGGGAAGGCACGGCGGCTGTTGCTTTCCGTTGGCAGCAATGGTAACGGACGACACCACCAAGACCAAACGGACAGAAAAAACGAGCAGACAATGACACAAGACAAAGATTTAGTTTTTGCCCAACGCACATTTTTTTGTTTTTCTGCCACCGCACAAGTGGCACATTTGGTTTTGCCCGACACACAACGCCAACGCTTCACAAAACCAAAAGAGCCAATTTTTTCCAACGCTTTGAGTACAGCGTTTCAGAATTTTACTAACTTTGCCACCAAATGAAGTTTTTTACAGTCATATTCAGCATTTACATTTTGGCATTGTCAATAATGCCGTGTAGCGATGCGTATAACGACTGCAAGACTAACACCGAACTTTCGGACAACTCACAATCTCACAGCCACAAGAACGACACCAACGATATTTGCAGTCCGTTTTGCACTTGTACTTGTTGCAGCGTTTCAGCAAACCCGAAGTTCACGCCTTTCAGTATTAAAATTGCAAAACTCGTAGTAGTTTCAAAACTCACATTCCCAAATCGGGAGTTCTCTTTCGTTTCCAACTTCTACGGAAACATTTGGCAACCGCCAAAAATCAGTTAATGAATTATTGAAATTCCGCTAAGGCGGAAAACAAAATAATTACGGTGCTGACGCACCGCAATTAGTCATTTCATTTATTCATTTAACTGATTTAATAATGTTAGACAGTATCATAAAATTTAGCATAAAAAACAAGTTAGTCATTGGAATAATGACCTTGTTACTCATCTTATGGGGAAGTTGGAGCGTTACCAAATTACCCATAGATGCCGTGCCTGATATTACCAACAATCAGGTGCAAATTATTACCGTTTGCCCTACGCTTGCAGGGCAGGAAGTGGAACAGTTGGTTACATTTCCCATTGAACAAAGCATTGCCAATCTTCCCGACTTGGAAGAAACCCGAAGCATTTCACGGTTTGGGCTTTCTGTTATTACAGTTGTGTTTGACGATGATGTGGACATTTATTTTGCCCGACAACTTGTCAATGAAAAACTGAAAGAAGCCGAACAGAACATTCCGCAAGGCATCGGCACACCCGAACTTGCACCTGTAAGCACAGGTTTGGGTGAAGTGTATCAATACATTTTGCACCCGAAAAAAGGAAGTGAAAGCAAATACAACGCAAAAGACCTGCGTACTATGCAGGATTGGATTGTTGCCCGACAGCTCAATGGAACAAAAGGCATAGCCGAAGTAAACAGTTTTGGTGGCGAACTGAAACAATACGAAGTAGCCGTAAATCCCAACCGCTTAAAGGCAATGGGTGTAAGTGTTACCGATATTTTCAATGCTCTTGAAAAGAACAATCAAAATACAGGCGGTGCGTACATTGACAAGAAACCAAATGCTTACTTCATTCGGGGTATTGGTTTGGTTACTTCGTTGGAAGATGTAAAAAACATAGCTGTAAAAAACACTAACGGCAGTATTCCGATTTTTATAAAAGATGTTGCCGAAGTTCGTTTTGGCAGTGCGGTTCGCTACGGAGCTTTAACCTACAATGGCGAAGTAGATGCCGTTGGTGGTGTCGTTATGATGCTCAAAGGCGAAAACAGCAATGAAGTAGTAAAACGTATCAAAGAAAAATTGCCTGTCATTCAGAAATCTTTGCCTGATGATATTGTGATTGAGCCTTATTTGGACAGAACAGATTTAGTTGGCAGAGCAATCAGCACGGTAGAAAAGAATTTGATTGAGGGTGCATTGATAGTCATTTTCGTATTGGTGTTGTTTTTGGGGAATTTACGAGCAGGTTTAATTGTGGCTTCTGCCATTCCGTTGTCAATGCTTTTTGCATTGGGATTGATGAATGTTTTCGGAGTAAGTGCCAACTTAATGAGTTTGGGAGCTATTGACTTCGGTTTGATTGTGGACGGTGCAGTTATTATTGTAGAAGCCACTTTGCACCATTTGGGTTTGCGAAAATCAATGAACAAGCTGACACAGCAAGAAATGGACGATGAAGTTTTTTTATCGGCTTCCAAAATCAGAAACAGTGCAGCGTTTGGCGAAATCATTATTTTAATCGTGTACATTCCTATTCTTACATTGGTTGGTGTTGAGGGCAAAATGTTTACGCCAATGGCTAAAACCGTAGGATTTGCCATTTTCGGAGCATTGATTTTGTCGCTTACCTATATTCCAATGATGTGTGCTTTGTTTCTCTCAAAAAACATTTCGCACAAGCAAACCATTTCCGACAAGATGATGAACTTTTTGCAAAGCATTTACCAACCGCTTTTGCAGAAAGCTGTTAAAGCAAAGTTTGCGATTGTGGGAGCAACTCTTTTACTTTTTACAATCAGTCTTTTCGTTTTCAAAAATTTAGGTGGCGAATTTATACCGCAGTTACAGGAGGGCGATTTTGCTTTTCATTGCATTTTACCGCAGGGCAGTTCATTGAGCCAAAGTATTGAAACATCAATGCAGGCATCAAGAATTATCAAAGAATTTGACGAAGTAAAAATGGTTGTCGGTAAAACAGGTACGGCAGAAGTTCCAACCGACCCGATGCCACCCGAAGCCACCGATTTAATCATTGTGTTGAAACCGCAAAAAGAATGGAAAACATACAAAAGTTATGACGAGTTAGCCGATGAAATTTCGGAAAAATTAGAAGTCATTCCGGGCGTATTCTTTGAAAAAAATCAGCCAATTCAAATGCGTTTCAACGAACTGATGACAGGCATACGGCAAGATGTAGCGGTTAAGATTTTCGGGGAAAATTTGGATAGCCTTGCCGTGTATGCAGACAAGGTTAGTAAAGTAATTCAAACGGTAAACGGAGCAACTTCGCCACAAGTGGAACGAGTTAGCGGATTGCCACAAATTAACGTTGAATACGACAGAACACGGCTTGCCAATTACGGCATCAATGTAGAAGATGTAAACAATGTACTAAGTACGGCTTTTGCAGGAAAAACCGCAGGGCAGGTATTTGAAAACGAAAGGCGTTTTGACTTGGTTGTTCGGTTAGACAGCACTTACAGAACCGATATAGACGATGTAAGTAATTTGATGATACCTACCAATACAGGCAATCAAATTCCGCTTTCGCAAGTGGCAACTATCAGTTACAAATTAGGTGCTTCGCAAATCAGCCGTGAAAGTAGCAAACGCAGAATTGTTATCGGTTTCAATGTATCGGGTAGAGATGTGCAAAGTGTGGTAGAAGATATTCAGCAGAAATTGAACGAGCAGGTAAAATTGCCGACAGGTTATTATTTCACTTATGGCGGACAGTTTGAGAATTTACAGAAAGCAAGTAAACGTCTGATGATTGCTGTACCTGTTTCGCTGTTACTCATTTTTTCATTGCTGTACTTTACATTCCGTTCACTCAAACAGGCAAGTCTGATTTTTACCGCAATCCCAATGAGTGCCATAGGTGGCGTTTTTGCTTTGCTGTTGCGTGATATGCCTTTCAGCATTAGTGCGGGTATAGGCTTTATTGCTCTGTTTGGTGTGGCTGTACTCAATGGAATTGTGTTGATTGGCACTTTCAACCAATTAGAAAAAGACGGAATTACAGACATTTTGCAAAGAGTTTTACAAGGCACAAAAGAAAGATTGCGACCTGTTTTAATGACGGCAACCGTTGCAAGTTTGGGCTTTTTGCCTATGGCATTAAGCACAGGTGCAGGTGCAGAAGTGCAGAAACCATTGGCAACTGTTGTAATTGGCGGTTTGATAACGGCTACTTTCTTAACGCTGTTTGTGTTGCCGTTACTCTACATCATTTTTAATTCAAAAATAAAATTCAAGAAAAAAGGAAATATGAAAACCGTTACAACCGTAATCGTGTTGTTGCTTTCTGTTTTTAGTTTCAATGCCAATGCTCAAACAAAAAAGGTTATTGGAATTGACGAGGCGATAAACATTGCTTTGCAAAATAACGGAAATGTAAAAGCGAAAAATTTAGAACTGCAATCAACACAAAGTTTGAAACGAACATCAGGCGAATTACCGAAATTGGAATTTAACGCACAGTTAGGACAATACAACAGCGTAAATTTTGACCAATCTTTTCAGGTGGCACAAACAATTCCGTTTCCAACGCTTTTTGTCGCTAAAAAACAACTGATAAACGAACAAGTAAAAAGCAAGGAATTACAAAGTGAAATCACGGTGCTTGAACTCAAAAACCAAGTGCGTACTTATTTCTATCAAATTCAGTATTTGCAACACAATCAAAAACAGTTGTTGCATTTAGATAGTTTGTACAACGATTTTATTAAAGTGGCAGAACTGCGTTACAAAACGGGCGACACCAAAAAAGTTGAAATCAGCACGGCACAAGCCAAGCAAGGCGAAATCAATTTGTTGCTGAAACAAAACGAAGTGTATTTACAAAATGCGTATCAAAATTTACAAGCGTTGATGAACACACAAGAACCGTTTGAAGTAAGTACCGACACAGAATTTCAGCCCTTGCAGGTAAGCACTTTGTTGGATAGTTCGGTTATTGCAAATCACCCGATTATTAAAAATCTGCACCAAGAAATTTTAATTGCAGAGAAAACCAAAAAGGTTGAAAAAGCACAAGGTTTGCCCGATTTTACTATTGGTTACACCAATCAATCGTTAATCGGTTTTCAAACTATCAACGGACAGGAACAGTTTTTTAATTCGGGCAATCGTTTCAGTTATGTAAACATTGGTATTGCCATTCCTTTGACTTTCGGAGCTACAAAAGCAAGGATAAAATCATTAGACTACCAACGCCAAGCAACAGAAGCCAACGTACAACAAGAGCAAATTTTGTTGGAAACGCAGTTGAAAAACGCCATACAGCAATACGAGCAAGATTTGGCAGCGTTCAACTATTATCAACAACAGGCATTACCCAATGCAAACGAGATTGTTTCATCGGCTCAATTAGGTTATCGCACAGGCGACATCAGTTATGTGGAATACCTTTTTGCTTTGCAAACCGCCACAGACATACAGTTGAATTACTTAAAAAGTATTCAGCAGGTAAATCAATCGGTAATCAACATTTATTCAATTATCAATCAGTAAGTAAAAATGAAAAGTAAAATAATAATTTCAATCTTTTGTTTTTCCCTTTTCGTAGCGAGTTGCGGAAATTCAAATAAATCCGAAACCAAAGAAACGGCAACGGAAGAACACGGACACGAAGAAGAAACGCCAACCATTGCAACGCTTACGCAAGAGCAGATAAAAGCCGTAGGCATCACGTTGGGCAAAGTAGAAAACAAGGAACTCACAGCCACTATAAAGGCAAATGGTATGCTTAAAGTTCCCAACAACAACAAAGCAAATGCAACTTCTTTGTATGGTGGAGTTATCAAAACGCTGAATGTGCAAATTGGCGATTATGTAAAGAAAGGACAGGTAATTGCTACGATTGCCAATCCGCAGTTTATACAGTTGCAGGAAGAATATTTGACCATTGGCAGTAAAATCACTTTTGCCGAGCAGGAAGTACAACGTCAAAATGAACTCAATGCAGGAAACGCAGGAGCTTTGAAAAACTTGCAAAATGCACAAGCAGAATTAAACGCATTGCATACACGAAAAGCATCGTTGCAGCAGCAAATTCAACTAATGGGCATCAATCCTAATTTGGTTTCAAACAACAATTTGAAATCGGCTTTGGTGGTAGCAAGTCCGTTGAATGGAACAATAAGCAATTTGTTTGCAAAAATCGGCAGTTATGTAGATGTTTCTTCGCCTGTTGCCGAAATCGTAGATAACAGTTCATTGCATTTGGATTTACAGGTTTTTGAAAAAGATTTACCGCTTTTGAAAGTCGGGCAAATCATTCATTTTACTTTAACCAATAATCCTGCAAATGAATACGATGCAAAGGTTTTCAGCATTGGTTCGTCATTTGAAAACGAGAGCAAAACAATTTCCGTTCACGCAACCGTTACAGGAAACAAAGCAGGTTTGATTGACGGAATGAACATTACAGGAATTGTGAGTTTGAACAATGCCCTAACACCTGCCGTACCCAATGAAGCAATCGTAAACGCAGACGGTAAAGACTACATTTTTGTTGTTACCGATAAAAAAGCGGAAGAACATCACGAAGAAGAAAGCGAAGAACACAACCACGAAAGTGAAGACCATAAACACAGTGATGAAGAAAACGGCAACATCAATTTTGAAAAGATAGAAGTTGTAAAAGGCGTTTCCAATATGGGCTACACCGCAATAACTTTTGTACAGGATATTCCTGCCAATGCTCAAATTATAGTTAAAGGAGCATTTTTTGTCAATGCCAAATTATCTAACACAGGAGGACACGAACATTAAAAAATAAAAGCGATGATAAATACAGACAAAAATCACAAGCATACTTATGATGCACAAGGCAGAATGACTTGTTGCACGTTGGAAGATAAAATCTACATCAAAGCAGGTGCAAAAGATTTAATCTACACCAAACAAGAAAAAGAAAATCACAATCACGACCACAGCGATGATGACGGACACGAACATTCAAGCGGAAATGAAAGCACGATAAAAATGTTTTTACCTGCAATCATTTCATTGGTTGTTTTGTTGTCGGGAATTGCGTTAGACAATTTCCTAAAACCCGAATGGTTTACCGATTGGGTAAGGATAGTTTGGTATGTGGTGGCTTATATTCCTGTTGGTGTTCCTGTTATCAAAGAAGCATTTGAAAGCATTGCCAAAGGCGAAATTTTTTCGGAATTTTTATTGATGACGATTGCAACCGTTGGAGCATTTGCCATTGGCGAATTTCCCGAAGGTGTTGCCGTAATGTTGTTTTATGCCGTTGGCGAAGTGTTTCAAACATTGGCGGTAAAAAGAGCAAAAGCAAACATCAAATCGTTGCTTGACCAACGACCTGATGAAGTAACCGTTTTACGCAACAATCAACCGCAAACCGTAAAAGCAGAAATCGTAAACATTGGCGACATTATTCAATTAAAATCGGGCGAAAAATTGGGATTAGACGGAGTGTTGTTATCAGAAACAGCATCGTTCAACACCGCAGCACTCACAGGCGAAAGCAAACCCGACACCAAAGCCAAAGGCGAAACTGTTTTGGCAGGAATGATAAACTTAAATACAGTTGCACAAGTACAGGTTACAACAGCATACACCGATAGTAAGTTGAGCAAAATTTTAGAATTGGTGCAAAATGCCACTTCTCAAAAAGCACCTACGGAATTATTTATTCGCAAGTTTGCAAAAATCTACACACCTGCCGTTGTTGCGTTAGCAGTTGCTATTTGTTTTGTTCCTTACTTTTTCGTGGCAGATTATCAGTTTACAGATTGGTTGTATCGTGCCTTAATTTTCTTGGTAATTTCGTGTCCTTGTGCGTTGGTAATTTCTATTCCGTTAGGTTATTTTGGTGGTATTGGTGCGGCAAGTCGCAACGGAATTTTGGTAAAAGGAAGTACCTTTTTAGATGTATTGGCTTCCGTTCAAAATGTAGTAATGGACAAAACAGGTACAATGACCGAAGGCGTTTTCAAAGTGCAGGAAGTTGTTTTTAATTCCGATTACAACAAAGAAGAAATGTTACTTATGGTGGACGCTTTGGAACGATTGAGTACGCATCCCGTAGCAACCGCCATTCACGAATATGTCGGCAAAACAAACAATGAAATCAAATTACAAAATACCGAAGAAATTGCAGGACACGGACTGAAAGCCGAAGTAAACGAAAAACAATTATTAGTAGGAAATTTTAAGTTGATGAACAAGTTCAACATTCAGCACGATGTTGATGTAAGTAAAATTGTTTACACCATAATTGCCGTTGCTTACGACAACAAATTTGTGGGTTATCTCACAGTTGCCGACAGCATAAAACAAGACTCACAAAACACGATTGACAAACTAAAATCACTCAACGTAAAACCGACAATGTTGAGTGGCGACAAAAGTTCGGTTGTGAAATTTGTTGCGGAACAATTAGGAATTGCAAACGCTTTTGGCGACTTGCTACCCGAAGACAAAGTAAGCAAAGTAAAAGAAATCAAAGCCAAAAATGAAACCGTTGCCTTTGTCGGAGACGGTGTAAATGATGCACCTGTTGTGGCATTAAGCGATGTAGGTATTGCAATGGGTGGTTTGGGAAGCGATGCCACTATTGAAACGGCAGATGTGGTAATACAAGACGACAAACCAAGTAAAATACCTATGGCAATCAATATCGGTAAACAGACAAAGAAAATTGTTTGGCAAAATATCACATTGGCATTCGGTGTAAAAGCTATTGTGTTGGTACTTGGTGCAGGTGGATTGGCTACAATGTGGGAAGCCGTTTTTGCCGATGTAGGTGTAGCATTATTGGCAATCTTAAACGCAGTAAGAATACAACGAATGAAGTTTTGACAAGCCAACGCTAAAAGCAAGCACATTTGCAAACCGCACAAGGCGACACACAAGCCAAAGTTTGCAAAAGAGCTTGCTTTTTCCAACGCACGACAGAAAAACAAAAAAATCTTTCCACGCTTCGCAAAAAATTAAATCTGCCGACACACCAAACCCGACAGACAAATACGAACGGACGGAAAAAACCACAGCTGCCAACATCGGTTTGGCGTTATGGCGGGTGAAGTGCTACTATTGAACATTTGTACTGTATTCAACGTTAGTGCTACTATTAAACTTTTGTGCTAAATTTACCGCCACAACGCCAAGCCGTAAAACGTTATGCGACATTGGTTCTTGATTCGTAATATATTGATTTTTTTCTTGCAATTTCTTACTTAAGATAATGGAAAATATTTATGGGATTATTATCAAGATTCATAAAATCAAAAATTAAAGGATTCACAGGTGAATTAAAAACCGATATCCTTTTATTATCTTTGGATAATTCACGATATAAAGTAATTAATAATTTTATGACAGAAATCAATGGAAGGTCCTGTCAAATTGACCATTTAATAATTTCTCCGTACGGTCTCTTTGTTATTGAAACGAAAAATTATTCCGGTTGGATTTTTGCTGGCGAAAATAATGATTATTGGACTCAAATACATTATAAAATGAGAAACAAGTTCTATAATCCAATAAAGCAAAATAACGGTCATATTAATGTCTTAAAACACTTTTTAATTAAGTTTTCCAAAATTATATACATACCTATTGTTGTATTTTCATCTGCTGCAAAAATCAAGACAGAAGTGCCATCAAATGTAGTACATTATCACGATTTAATAAGTAAGATTAAATCATATAAGAATAGAACAATAACAGAGCCAGAACTAAAAGAAATTTATGAATTGCTTGTTGAAATTAATCACAAACATAACCATGATAATAGATATCATGCTAGTAAAGTTAAACAAAATCTGAAGAAAATAGAAACAAGTATAAACTCTGGATTTTGTCCAAGATGTGGAGGAAAACTTGTAACAAGAAAAGGAAGATTTGGTAATTTCTATGGATGCTCAAACTTTCCTAAATGTAGATATACACATAAATAATATGCAGAACCAACGTCGCATAACTGAGAGTTGACGCTCCGCTCCGTGCTCGCGGGGCTCCGCGCGGTGCTCGGCCTTCGGCACATTGCGGCGATGAGGCCGCCGCAACGTCGTCAACTCTCGTACGTTAGCGGTCATTGTAGAACCCCCATCATTAAATAGATGAAAGCAAATTTTGAAAGACTTGACAAACACATAAGACATAACAATTTATTCAATGGAAACCTTTTGGTAGCACTGAACGAAGAAGTTATTTATCAAGGTTCTTTTGGTTTTACCAATAACAGTAAGCAGAACAACTTAATCAACTCTAATACAATTTTTGAGTTAGCTTCCGTTTCTAAACAATTTACGGCATATGCAGCACTCTTTGCTTTCAAAACTGCCCGAGAAAATATTGACAATGATATTAGAGTATTCATTCCTAATTTTCCTTACGAAAATATTACAACAAGAAATCTGCTAAATCATACTTCAGGACTTCCTGATTATTTTCAATTATTAGATGAAAATTGGGATAAAAATAAAATAGCTTGCAACAAAGATGTTTTAGATTTAATTGTAAAAGTAAATCCAAAAATTCATTTTTCGCCAAATGAAAAGTGGGAGTACTCAAATACAGGTTATGTATTGTTAGCATCATTGATTGAAATCATAAGCGGAACTTCATTCGCTGAATTTATTGATGAAAATATTTTCAAACCGATTACTATGCAAAATTCATTTGTGTATAATAGACGGTTGAAACCGAAGAAAATCAATAATTACGCGTATGGAATTGTGTACAACGAAGCAAAAAATATTTTTGAGTTACCAGACAATATCTCTGATTTCAATGATGTATTTTATTTAGACGGAATTCAAGGTGACGGAACAATAAATTCTACAATATCAGACTTGTTGAAATGGAATAATGAAATTTTAAATAAAAGTATCCTCGACAGAAATTTAGTTGACATAATGCTTTCAAACACTCAAATTCTAAACAACGAAAAAGTTGAATACGGAATGGGTTGGATAATCAATGATGATGCAAAATTAGGAAAAATTGTATATCACGGTGGAAGCTGGCCCGGCTACTCTACTTACAATTCAATTTATTTAGACGAGGGATATTCAATTGTTTCTTTATGTAATCAACCCAAAAACTTAGAAATAGAACAACAAATAATCATCGCTATGGAAAATATTCTTTTCGATAAACCATTTGAATTACCAAATAATGAATAGAATAAAAAACAACGAACCGCTAACAAAGGCTATATGCAATAAGGGTTTCAGTGGTAAATCTAGCATTCTGCCACGCTCAAACTTCGGTGTAAGTGGAAAGAAATGTAACCCGCAATCCCTTACTGCATATAGCCTCAACCGTTGGGGCACATGCGAAAAAAGACAGTGGAAACATTAAAAATGATAACAAATAGAATCTGAAAAACTTAGCGTGAAGTCAATTGCATTCATTGATACCGAGATTGAACCAAAGAGCCGAAAGATTCTTGACATTGGAAGCGTCAAAGGTGATGGAAGTTCTTTTCATAAAACTTCGGTTGCTGACTTCATCCAGTTTCTAAATGGAACACGCTTCATCTGCGGACACAACATTTTTAATCACGATATAAAGTATATTGGCAAAGCACTCACTGATGCAGGGATAAATTCAGCAAACATAATTGATACTTTGTTTCTTTCTCCCCTACTATTTCCGACAAAGCCTTATCATGCTTTATTAAAAGACGACAAACTACAATCGGAAGACATAAACAATCCATTAAATGATTCCATCAAGGCAAAAGATTTGTTCAATGATGAAGTTGCAGCGTTCAAACAGACTGACGAAACGCTTAGGCAAATTTTCTATTTACTACTGAATGACAAAAGGGAGTTCCACTCTTTTTTCCGTTTCATAGCATACACAACTGAGACCATAGACCTGAAAAAACTGATTCACCAAAAGTTTGAAAATGAAATTTGCAAACAAGTTGACCTTTCCAAAATAATTTCAGAGCACCCAATTGAACTTGCCTATTGCTTATCGCTCGTAAGCTCTTTCATTGAACATAAAAAAATTCATTCAATCACACCGCCTTGGGTACTGAAAAATTATCCCGAAGTTGAAAGAATCATGTTTCGCTTACGTAACCAACCTTGTGTTACTGGTTGTGAGTATTGCAACAACGCCTTAGATATTCATAAAGGGTTGAAAAGGTTTTTTGGTTTTGATTCGTTTAGAACTTACGGAGGCGAGCCACTCCAAGAAAAAGCAGTTAAGGCAGCAGTTGACAACAAATCAATGCTTGCGGTTTTTCCGACTGGTGGCGGAAAGTCAATTACCTTTCAAGTTCCTGCATTAATGAGTGGTGAAGCTGCCAAAGGCTTGACGGTTGTGATTTCCCCCTTGCAATCGCTGATGAAAGATCAAGTTGACAATCTTGAAAAAATAGGGATTACAGAAGCGGTAACCATAAATGGATTACTTGACCCGATTGAAAGAGCCAAATCTTTTGAACGAGTAGAAGATGGTTCAGCAACTATTCTTTACATCTCACCTGAATCGCTTCGTTCAAAGACAATTGAGCGATTGATTTTAGGTAGAAAGATTGTCCGTTTTGTTATTGACGAGGCACACTGTTTTTCATCATGGGGTCAAGATTTTAGAGTTGACTACCTATATATTGGTGATTTCATTAAACAACTTCAGGAGAAGAAAAATCTTGAGGATGGAATTCCTGTTTCGTGTTTTACCGCGACTGCAAAACAGAAAGTAATAGAAGATATTCGGGAGTACTTCAAAGAAAAGCTTTCTCTTGACCTTGAGCTATATACATCCAAGGCATCAAGGACAAATCTTCAATACAAAGTTTTTGAAAAGGGTGACGAGGAAGAAAAATATCAGGCAGCAAGAGATTTGATTGAGGAAAAGAATTGTCCGACTATCATTTATGTTTCAAGAACCAGAAAGGCCTATCTGCTTGCTGAACGATTAACCAAGGATGGTTTTAATGCCAAACCCTACCATGGAAAGATGGACAAGCAAGAGAAGTCCGAAAATCAAGATTCATTTATCAGCGGTGAAACCCAAATTATGGTAGCAACCTCTGCTTTCGGAATGGGAGTTGATAAAAAAGACGTAGGTATGGTGATTCATTATGAAATTTCGGATTCACTTGAGAACTACATTCAGGAAGCAGGAAGAGCCGGCAGAGATGAAAATATTGTTGCTGATTGCTTCGTATTGTTTAACGAAGAAGACTTAAGTAAACATTTCATTCTATTGAATCAAACGAAACTTTCAATCAAAGAGATTCAGCAAATCTGGAAAGCGATAAAAGACATTACTAGATTCCGATTAAAAGTTTCAAACTCTGCTTTAGAAATTGCACGTAAAGCAGGCTGGGACGATAATGTGGTTGAAATTGAAACCAGAGTAACAACAGCCATTGCAGCCTTAGAAGATGCTGGGTATTTAAAGAGAGGGCAAAATATGCCTAGAATTTTCGCCAACAGTATCCTCTCAAAGAATGCACAAGAAGCTATTGACAAAATCAACGCTTCGGAAAGGTTTGAGGAAAAGCAGAAAGAAAAAGGTATCCGCATCATCAAGAAACTTTTTTCAAGCAAAAGCAGAAAGCAGTCAAGTGAAGATCCTGCTGAATCAAGAATTGATTACATCAGCGATCATCTGGGAATTGTGAAAGAAGAAGTGATAAACATTGTCAATCTTCTTCGTGAGGAAAAGATTCTGGCTGATGCAAAAGATTTGACTGCCTTTATCAAGAAGGGTGAAAACAAAAATCGCTCTCTCAATATCGTTGAATCATTCGGCAAAATTGAAAATTTTCTTTTATCGGTTTTTGAGGAACAGGAAAAAACATTTCACGTCAAAGAATTGAATGAGGAAGCCGAACAGAAAGGTTGTGATGATGTATCTCCAAATAAGATTAAAACTGTCATCAATTTTTGGGCAATCAAGAATTGGATTAAGCGACAAAACCTTCAATACTCAAAGAACCATATTGCCGCTATTTCACTTCATCCGAGGGCTTTGCTGAAAGAGAAATTAGAGAAGCGGCACGAGTTGGCAAAGTTCATTATAGAATTTCTTCATGAGAAAAGTAATTTGAATGTAAACGAAGATGAAGTTGAAAAAGAAGAAGTATTAGTTGAGTTTTCAGTTCATGAATTAAAAGCAGCTTATGAAAACCACCAAAGTCTTTTCAAGCTTGAAATTGGTATCGATGATATTGAGGATACCCTCTTTTATCTTTCAAGGATTGAAGCAATCAAAATTGAAGGTGGGTTTCTTGTTGTTTATAACCGACTTACTATTGAACGAGTTGAGCAGGACAACAAAAAACGCTATAAAGCTGAAGATTATCAAAAGCTGAATCAGTTTTACGAAAACAAGGTTCAGCAAATTCATATTGTTGGTGAGTATGCCAAGAAAATGATAAGCGACTACAAAGATGCTTTACAATTTGTAGAAGATTATTTTCAACTCAACTATCAATCGTTTCTCAATAAATATTTCAAAGGTAGCCGTCAGAATGAAATCAAACGCAACTTAACACCAGCCAAGTTCAGACAGCTTTTCGGAGAACTTTCGCCAACGCAATTGAAAATCATAAATGATAATGAAACAAAACACATTGTTGTAGCTGCTGGTCCTGGAAGCGGAAAGACAAGAGTGTTGGTTCACAAACTTGCTTCATTGCTTTTGATGGAAGATGTAAAACATGAGCAGTTGCTTATGGTGACTTTTTCAAGAGCGGCAGCAACAGAATTCAAAAAGCGTTTGCTTAAACTAATTGGCAATGCAGCAAATTATATCGAAATAAAAACCTTTCATTCCTATTGCTTTGACTTATTGGGAAAGGTTGGCAGCTTGGAAAAGTCAGATGCAATTTTGAAAAAAACGATTGATAAAATCAAGAGTAGAGAAGTTGAGCCAAGTCGAATTACAAAAACCGTTTTGGTGATTGATGAAGCACAGGACATGGATGAAGATGAGTTCAACTTAATAAATGCCTTGATGGAACAGAACGAAGAAATGCGAGTAATTGCAGTTGGTGATGACGACCAGAATATTTATGAGTTTAGAGGAGCAAGTTCAAAATATCTTGAACAGTTTATTCAGGTGAACAGCGCAGCCAAGCATGAGTTAGTTGAGAACTACAGAAGCAAAAGCAATCTTGTAGAATTCACAAATCAGTATGTAACAAAAATCCATCATCGTTTAAAAGATATTCCAATTATTGCCAAACAAACCGACAACGGAAGAATAAAATTGGTTCGTTATCAAAGTGGCAATCTCATTACACCGCTTGTTCATGACATTCTCACAACCGGGCTTACTGGAACTATATGTGTGCTAACTAAGACAAATGAAGAAGCACTTCAAATCACAGGGCTGCTTTTGAAAAACGAAATGCAAGCGAGGTTGATTCAGACAAATGATGGTTTCAGTTTGTATAATCTTTCGGAAGTCAGATTCTTTTTTAGTCAACTGAATTTGGCTGGCGATGTTTTCATAATCAGTGATGATGTTTGGGCAAATGCTAAACGAGAATTGATAAATAAGTTTCGCAACAGCACAAAGTTGGAAGTATGTACGAACATCATTAAGGATTTTGAAGCGACCAATCCAAAGAAGAAATACAAATCTGATTTGGAAGTCTTTATTCGCGAATCCAAACTTGAAGATTTTTTCAATGAGAATGGTGAAACAATTTTCGTTTCAACCATTCATAAAGCAAAGGGTAAAGAGTTTGACAATGTTTTCCTGATGCTTGAAAATTTTAATCCTGCAACGGACGAGGCCAAGAGACAGTTGTATGTTGCCATGACAAGAGCAAAACAAAACTTAACAGTGCATCTTAACTCAAACTTTCTTGACAATCTTTCCGCAGAAAATTTAGAACGAATTGAGGATATTGAAATTTACCTATCACCAAAAGAGTTGGCAATGCATTTAACCTACAAAGATGTTTGGCTTGACTACTTCGTAAATAGGCAACATTTAATTTCTCAACTCATGAGTGGGGATGTATTGACTTTGAACGGTGATGAATGTTTGAACTCGCACGGACAATCAGTTTTGAAGTTTTCACAGCACTTTTTGAGACAAATTGAGAGCTTAAAAGAGAAGAATTATATACTGAAAAGTGTGAAAGTAAACTTCATCGTTTACTGGTTGAAAGAAGGAGCAGAACACGAGGTGAAAATTTTATTACCAGAACTTTACTTTGAGAAACATCAGAATGAAGAATAAAAGCACGATGCCCCAACATTGTATAAGCGTAATGCGGGCTGAACAGCTAAAATTAAGCTTTTTGCTCCTAAGAAACTTTGCGGCAGGCGGACAGGGAATTGCTCCGAAATCCCGCACTACGCTTATACTAGACCGTTGGCTGAAATTGTAGAAAACCGAAACTCAAACAAATAAGGATATGCGGACAGTCCAGATAAAAGTAAGCGAAACCGACTTCAAAAAGTACAACTTGGGAAGTGGCGAAATCAAATTTACCGATTTGGTAGAAGTGATTAGTCGTGAATATGCACGCAAAGCATTGTTGGAATGCAATGAAATAGCCGAGAAGGTTGGACTTTCCAAAATGACAATGGACGAAATCAACGCTGAAATCAAAGCCGTAAGAGATGCAAAAACTCATTCTTGATACAAATGTTATCGTTTCTGCACTCATTTCAAGTTCTATTCCGAGCAAGATTTTGTACGAATTGGTACTAACTGAAAAAGTAGAGATTTGTCTTTCGGAAGAAGTATTATCTGAGTATGTAGAAGTGTTGAACAGAGAGAAGTTCTCAAAATTCGCTAATTT
The DNA here is from genome assembly GCA_016788705.1 of Bacteroidetes Order II. bacterium. Classification (NCBI taxonomy): domain Bacteria; kingdom Pseudomonadati; phylum Bacteroidota; order unclassified Bacteroidota Order II.; species Bacteroidota Order II. bacterium. The sequence goes on along the minus strand of JAEUSQ010000065.1, from coordinate 83,424 downwards.
CAAAACCAAAGCCGAAGTTGTGTTGAATAGACTGCAAGAAATTGCTACTTTCTACCAAACAGACAGAAAAATTGAAGTTTTGACAGACACAAGCGACAACAAGTTTTTGGAATTAGCAGCAGTAAGTGCAGCGGACTATTTGACAACAGGGAACACTCTTGACTTCACAATGACAGAGTTTGAATACACAAGAATTTTGACACCGAGAGAGTATTGGGATAATTACGCACCGAAAGAATAACAAATTCAGCCAACATTGGCTTGGCGAAAAGCGGGGCTGAGGTGCTAATTTGTAGTGAAGTGCTTTTTATTTACATTTGTGCTTGTTTGAAGTGTGGTGCTTTTAAACCCTGCCATCGCCAAGCCGCGACACGTTGTGCGTCATACCGCATCACATCTTCGTGAAACTTTTAAACAAATTAAAAATATGAGAAATAAACATTTTTATTTAATGCTAATTTTTTTATCTGCGTTTACTGTTTTAAGAGCTCAATCTGTAAAGGCAAAAATGGAGTCATTTACTGATTCATTGTATAATGAAAAAGCACTTAATGGGAACATCTTGGTAAGAGATAAAGGAAGCATAATCCTTCAGAAATCATATGGGTTTTCTGATATTGAAAACCAAAAACGACATACGGTAAACTCTACTTTTAACATAGCATCCATTGCTAAACTTTTTACGTCAACCGCAATTATGCAACTGGAAGAAAGAGGAAAGATAAAAGTAACAGACCCTGTTCAAAAGTTTCTTCCAACTTTTCCTTACAATAACATTACTATAAAACATTTACTTACACATACTGCTGGGCTTCCTTATATATTTGACGAAATCATTAGGAGTGAAAAAATAATTTCAAACTTAAATAATGAATATATTTTAGATAATCTTAAAAATAGAGAGCTGTTGCGCGAGCCAGGCACTAAATGGGAATATTCCAATACGGCCTATTGTATATTAGCACTAGTTGTAGAAAAAGTTACTGGTACAAAATTTTCAGAATATGTAAAGAAAAACATTTTCCAAAAAGCAGGTATGTCAGAAACTTACTTCCATGGGAATGATTATTCAAAAATTCATTCTTATGAAGAAGATAACTTTTTTAAAGGAAAATTTAATAGGGTTGACACAAATGTTTTTTTTAAACTAACTCAAGGAATTTATGGAGCGGACGGAGTATTATCCACTTCCATTGATTTAGACAAATTTCAATATGCTTTTTTTAACAATAAATTATTAAAAACAGAAACAGTTGATGAGATTCTTAAACCGACAGTATTGAATGATGGGAATGTAATTAAGGTAGATGGTGGAATGACTGATTCTTATTTCGGGCTTGGATGGTTTATATTGCCCGACACCACTAATGGTAAAATAGTAGGTCATACAGGTGGTGTTCCTGGCTCATTAAGTTTCTTTTTTACTAACTCAAGTCAAAAACAAACAGTTATTTTATTAGATAACACACATAGCTCACGAACTTACTCAACTGGAGAAAATCTTTTAGAAATAATTAATAATAAAAAACCAACTCAATATAAATCTTCACGAGCCCAAGCAATAAATTATATGCGTCTTTTAGTAGGCAAAGGGACTAACGAAGCATTTGTTTATTTGCAAAAATGTTTAGAAGATACAATTACCTATTCTAAATTTAGAGATAATTCAATAAATAATTTAGCTGGTGAATTAATGGATAGAACAGAAATCAAAAATAATTTGGATTTAGCCATTGAAGCATTGAAAATAAATATTATGCTGTTCCCAAATAGCGTAATTACTCATAATTGGTATGCTTGGGCATTATTAAATGCTGGTAAAAAAGAAGAAGCTATTTGGGTATATCAAAAAGCCTTAAAAATGGACTCAAATAATGAAGAAGCTAAATCGGAATTAGAAAAATTATTAAAAAAGGAATGACGTAATTGAAAAAATAGGTACGAACGCACAACAACGATTTTGCGCTATTGCTGGGCTTGCGATTGCTATTTTGTTCTTCGTGGACAATAATCTGGTGATTACAATTATATTTTCCAAAGAAAAGTTGTAGTTTTGTTTTGGTCAGTGTCGGCAGCAGCAACAGACGCAAAGCCGCAGACGTTATGCACAATGCCACCAGCGACCGTACCAACATCAACGGACAGACAGAAAACAAGTGACAAACTAAACCTGACCCAAATAAAAATTGTAACTTTGCAAAATGGGACAAAAAGAGAAATTAACAATAGAAAAGCTGATAGACGAAGCTCAAATATTCTGTGTTGAACAATCAAAAATTCAACACAGCGAACTTTATGGCGTGACAGACGGAAAAGCAGTAGGAACACTTATTGAACACAAGTTTCAATCACATCTAAACGAGAAATACGAAGTTTTGGTAGGTTCTTCTGCCAAAGGAATAGACTTGCCATCTGACGACATTCAGACAGACATAAAAGTAACTTCAATTAAGCAACCACAGTCTTCTTGTCCTTTCAAAGATGCTAAACAAAAGATTTTCGGATTGGGTTACAATCTTCTTGTATTTGTTTACGACAAAACAGACGACACTGCAACCCAAACAGCAATTTTAAATTTCGTAAGTTGTTCTTTCGTTCACAAAGAACGGACAGCCGATTACACGACAACTTTCCGTTTGCGTGAAATGGTAAAAGACGGAGCAAATGAAGCAGACATTATTGCTTATCTGCAAGACAAAAACATTCCTGCGGACGAAATTACTTTGGCGAAAGTTGCCGAACAGATTTTACAGACACCACCCGAACAAGGTTACTTGACAATTTCCAATGCTTTGCAATGGCGATTGCAATATCAAAGAATTGTTGCCTTAACAGACGACATTTCGGGAATTGAAAAAATTGTAAGCTACAACAAACCTCAGTAATGAAAGTATTTGAAGCAAATATTACTCATCAGGTTTCAGATTATTTGAACGATAGTCTGAAAAATGTTGTGTCTATTGAAAAGGCTAATCAAAAAATGTATGAAGCCTTCGGCTTCATACATTTTTTTGATAATGCGGAAGATTTGCAAATACTTAAAGAAACAATTTCTATTTCTCAAAATATCGTTTCAGAACCCGACAGAGCCGAATATGGCGATTTCCAAACTAATACAGAGTTGGCAAACAAAGTCACTTTTCATCTGACAGCAAAAAGTATTTCGCCTAAAATTGTTATTGAACCAACTTGCGGAAAAGGCAATTTTATTGTTGCTTCTTTGCGACAGTTCATAGACATAAAGAAAGTTTTCGGTATTGAAATTTACAAACCTTACGTTTGGGAAAGCAAATTCAATGTCATTGATTTTTATTTGAGCAATCCGACAGAAAATAAGCCCGAAATTTCAATCATTCACAGTAGCGTTTTTGATTTTGACTTTAAAGCTATTGCCAAAGAAAACAGCACAAAAGAAATTTTAATTATCGGCAATCCGCCTTGGGTTACTAATTCAAAATTGGGTAGTTTAAATTCGTCTAACCTTCCCAAAAAAACAAACTTCAAAAACCACAACGGATTAGATGCAATGACAGGAAAAGGTAATTTCGACATTGCAGAATATATTACTTTGATGATGATTGAAACCTTTCAACATCAAAAAGGCAACATTGCTTTATTAGTAAAAAATACAGTAATTAAAAATATTGTTTTCGACCAATTCGTAAAAAAATATACCATTTCTGACATAGAAAAACATTGTATTGACAGCAAAAAAGAGTTTAATGTTTCGGTTGAAGCTGCATTGTTTTATTGTAAGCTAAATTCAAAACCGACATTCGATTGTGCAGAGTTCGATATTTACAACAACGCAAATGCAAAATTGAATTTCGGTTGGCTGTCCAAAAAGTTTGTTTCCAATCTTGACACTTATACCAACGCTGAACAAATTGACGGAAAATGTCCGTTTGAGTGGCGACAAGGTATTAAACACGATTGTTCTTCCATTATGGAATTAGACAAAGTGAACGGACATTTTGTAAACGGGCTGAAAGAAGAAATAAAATTAGAAAATAATTTGGTCTATGGTATTTTAAAAAGTTCTGACTTAAAAAATACTGTCGTAAACGAAACGAGAAAATACACGATTATAACACAGAAAAAAGTTGGACAAGAAACCAATTATATCAAACATGACTTTCCGAAAACTTACAAGTATTTAATTGAGCATCAGGACATTTTTAGTTCAAGAAAATCAAGTATTTACAACAACAAACCGCCATTTTCTATTTTTGGTGTGGGCGACTATTCGTTCAAACCATACAAAGTTGCAATTTCGGGACTTTACAAAACCTTTCATTTTACGCTTGTTCTTCCGCAAAACGAAAAGCCTGTAATGCTTGACGACACTTGCTATATGTTGGGTTTTGATAAATTGGAATTTGCGGTTTATTCGTTGATACTTTTAAACTCTGAAACGACAATGCAGTTTCTGCAATCCATAACTTTTGCAGACGCAAAACGAACTTTTACAAAAGACGTTTTAATGCGTATTGACATTTTGAAATTGGCTCAAACGATTGACAAATTAGAATTACAAAGAGAACTAAATTATATAAACGAAACATACAATTTCAACTTGACTTTGGACTTGTGGTGCGACTTCATAAACGAAATGACACCAATAGAAAGTGGACAAATTGAATTGTTTGCGTAAATCGAGCGAAAAGGCACTGTGCATAACAGCAGTTTGGCAAAATGGCGGGTTCAGTGCTAAATTGAACATTTGGAATTCTACTGAATATTGTGCTAAATTTGAACATTTGTCCTTCGATTTCCGCCACTTCGCCAAGCTGCAAACCGTTAGTGGCAAGTGTAAGAAAGACAAACAACGCGAAAAAATGGTAACAAATTCAAATCTTCATTATCATATAATCAAAGGTATCATTGACAAAGGTTTCGCACCGACCGTTGACGACCTTGCTAACACTTTGCAAGCCGACAAAGAACAAGTAATAAATGGACTGTATGAACTGCAAGACTATCACGGAGTAGTGTTACACCCAAATGAACCAAAAGTTTGGGTTATTCATCCATTTTCATTAGCCCCAACAAATTTTTATGTACAAACAAAAAAAGGACAATGGTGGGGAAATTGTGCTTGGTGTTCTTTGGGAGTTGCTGCACTTCTTAACGAAGACGTAAAAATAACAACAACAATCGGAGCAGAAACAAAACAAGTTGAAATCAATATTGTAAACGGACAAATTCAAGAAAAGAATTATTTTATTCACTTTCCAATACCAATGAAAAGTGCTTGGGACAATGTAATTTACACTTGTAGCAATATGTTGGTGTTTGAAAATGAAGAACAAATAGATAGTTGGACAGAACGACACAATATTCCCAAAGGCGACATTCAACCCATTGGGAAAATTTGGGCTTTTTCAAAAAAGTGGTATGGTAATCATCTAAATCCAGAATGGACAAAATGGACTGTTGAAGATGCAAAACGAATTTTTGGGGAGTATGAACTTGAAGGTAATATTTGGAACTTAGGAGACTCAAAAGAAAGATTTTGACGATTAAAAGAAGAACACCAGCCACTAACATCGGTTTGGCAATATGGCGGCTGAAGTGCTTCGTAGAAACTTTTGTGCAGTATTCAACATTTGTGCATCGTATAAACTTTTGTGCTAAAACTCCGCCACTTCGCAAAGCCGAGAACCGTTATCGGTCAGTGTAAAAAGACAGCCAACCCACAAATGGCACATTTGATTTTGCCCAACACAAAAGCCGACCCAAAAAACCAAAAGAGCCATTTTTAGCCAACGCACTGACAGGACAACTAGACAATTATTCAAACATTTTTTATCTTGAAAAACGAGATAATGAAAAAATAAAACCTAAATTTGCGACTAGACATCTTTAGACAACAATGAACAGAATTAAAGAAGTACTTGAAGAAAAAGGAATTAAGCAAACTTGGTTAGCCGAACAGCTAGGCAAAAGCTACAATATGGTAAACGGTTATGTGCAAAATCGACAACAACCAAGACTTGAAGTACTTTATGAAATAGCGAACATTCTAAATATTGATGTAAAAGAACTTTTAAAAACTAACGAAGAAGTATACAAGTGCAAGTAGTTGTCGACATATTAGAAAATGAGTTAATCGAGAAGTATCCTGACATTCTCGGAATACTACTGCGAGACCAGACCACTCAAAAAAATATTTTTTGGGCGACAGACAATTACGAACACTTCGGAGATTCATACAGATTCAATTCTGAAATATTACCTGAATTAATCACAGGAGAAAAAGGCAATGTAATAATGCCCAGGGTTCATAAAGACAAAGTTTTGCAATTATCACGTTCCAAAGAAATGGCAGAGGTTTTCACTCCTTCTTGGATATGTAATGCACAAAACAATCTTGTTGACAATTCTTGGTTTGGAAGAGATGGTGTTTTCAATAAAGAAATAGTTTTGAAAAACAAAACTAAAGCTTGGGAAACAACTAAAGATAAAATCACATTTCCAAAAGGCAAAACTTGGCTTGACTATGTTCAAGATACTCGGTTGGAAATCTCTTGTGGTGAAGCTCCTTATTTGGTTAGCAGATATGATACCACCACGGGAAAATCTATTAAAGTATTTGACAGAATAGGACTTTTAGACAGAAAATTAAGGATTATAAATGAAAATTTGGAATCTAAAACTGAGTGGTTAGAAGCAACTGAAATAGCATACAAAAATATTTATGGTTTTGAATGGCAAGGAGACAGTTTGTTATTAGCCCGTGAAGCATTACTTGTTACATTCATTGAAAACTTTACTTACAAATTTGAAATTGAACCACCGATTGAAAATATACAAAAAATTGCAAAAATCATTTCTTGGAATATCTGGCAAATGGACGGTCTGAAAGGCGTTATTCCAAATAGTTGTAAAGATGAAATTATGGTAATCTCAGATATTTTTGAAACTAAAACAGAAATCAAGAAGTGCAAAGGTTGTGCAACCTCAAATATAAAACTTCACAATGGTATCTATTGTAATATTATGGATTGGGGAATAGAAAATCCTATCAAATTTATATCACTTTTGGAAAAGTAAGCTATGCCAAAATCTAACAATATAAATGTAGATATACTTAACGATTTAATCATTGGAAGAGTAGAACCTCAAATCTATGCTTTTACAACTGAAACAATACCAAATTTTCTAAAAGTTGGCGATACCTATCGACCTCTTGAAATTAGGTTAAATGAGTGGCGCAAACACTTCCCTAACCTTGAAAAAAAGTTTGAAGATGTTGCAAAAGTTAATGACGAAACTTTTTTTAGAGATTATGCAGTTCACTTTTTTCTTGAAAACGAGTTAAACAGAAGTAGATTAAAGCCAAACGCTTTAAAAGGAATCCCATATTACTCCAATGAGTTTTTTGAAAACGCAACCAAGGCAGACCTGCGAGAAGCGATTGAAGATATAAAAAGTGGACATCAAAACAACGAATCAAAATATCAGTATTATCGCTTTGACGAGAGCCATATCCCAATTACACACACTTATGCGAGAAGTGAAAATTATCCACTTCGACCCAATCAAGAGGAAACAGTAAAACGGTTCAAGGAAGCTATAAATAAAGGCAGAACCAACTTGCTGATGTATGCTGTAATGCGTTTTGGTAAATCATTTACCTCAATGTCTTGTGCAGTTGAAATGAATGCAAAATTGGTGGTTGTGGTTTCTGCAAAAGCTGACGTAAGAGAAGAATGGAAAAAAACGGTTGAAAGCCATATTAAGTTTGATGGTTTTTGTTTTTTAGATAGTACTTCTCTTCTGACAAGCGATACGATTATTGCCGAAAAGCAGAATGCAAATGAAAAAATCGTTTTATTTTTAACATTACAAGACCTTCAAGGAGATGAAATTAAATCAAAGCACAAAGAAGTTTTTGAAAATCAAATTGACTTATTGCTAATTGATGAAACGCATTTTGGAGCAAGAGCAGCTGAGTATGGTAAAGTCTTAAAAGATGAAAATTTAAGTGCCAAAGAAATAAAAAGCGAGTTAAAGCTGAATGACAATACTTTAGACGATATAGAAATTACCAATAAAGTTTTTAATGCAAAAATTCGTATTCATCTTTCGGGAACTCCTTATCGTATTTTGATGAATAGTGAGTTTACGAGTGATGATATTATTGCATTCTATCAATTTACAAACATTGCAGAAGACCAAGAACAATGGGATTTAGAAAATCTAAATAAAGATGAAACCAAAGAATGGGATAATCCTTATTATGGCTTTCCTCAAATGATTCGTTTTGCATTTAATCCCAATAAATCCTCACGTAAAAAAATGGAAGAAATGAAAAAGAAAGGTGTAACCTATGCTTTTTCAGAACTTTTCAGACCGCAATCTATAACCAAAGACACCAAAACCAATTTTCATCAAAAATTTATTCACGAAAAGGAAATTCTTGACTTACTAAAAGTCATTGACGGTTCAGAAACAGATGAAAATTTATTGAGTTTCTTGGACTACGACAAACTGAAAGATGGCAAAATGTGCCGTCACCTTGTTTGCGTTTTACCTTACAGAGCATCTTGTGATGCATTGGAGAAATTAATCAAGAGCAACAAGTTTAAACATCTTAGCCATTACGAAATCATAAATATCTCTGGAGTTGAGAACGAAAAAAACTTCAAAGACACTCAAGCAGTTCAAACCAAAATAAAAAAATGTGAAAGTGAGAATATAAAAACAATCACTTTGACCGTAAATAGAATGCTTACAGGTAGTACTGTTCCTGAATGGGATACTATGCTTTACCTAAAAGATACTGCTTCACCACAAGAATATGATCAGGCAATTTTCCGATTACAAAATCAATTCGTAAAAATTTTCAAAGAGCCGAATGGTGATGTGGTTAAATTCAATATGAAACCTCAAACTTTATTAGTTGATTTTAACCCAAACAGAATGTTCCAAATGCAGGAACATAAATCACAGATTTATAATGTAAATACGGATAAAAACGGCAACAGTTTATTAGAAGAACGAATCCGCAAAGAGCTTGAAATATCTCCCATTGTAGTTTTGCACCACAATAAGATTGTACAAATACAACCTGCTGATATTTTGGATGCAGTTCGCAAATATTCGAGTAGTAGAAGCGTATTTGATGAAGCTACAACTATTTCTATTGATATGTCTTTGTTGGATATTGAAGCAATCAAAGCTGAAATTGAAAGACAAAACAAAATAAGTTCTCGTGGTGGTTTGGAGGTAAAACCAACAAAAGGCGAAGGTGACGAAATAGACATTGATGATTCAAATGATGACAATGCGGACGAAAATGAAGAAAATGCAAAATCCAAATCAAAAGAAGATGAAGTAGTAAATGATTACAAAGGTCAATTTTCTATGTATTATGCAAGGATTTTATTTTTTGCATTTTTGACAAATTCAAGAGTTAAATCCTTACAAGAAATCATTATCCACATCAAAGGGAATGCTGACAATTTGCGAATAGCTTCAAATTTGAGTCTTGAAATCACCATACTCAACTTGTTTCAAAAGCACATCAACCCATTTATTTTAAGCGAACTAGATTATAAAATTCACAACATTAACTCATTAGCCAATGATGCCGCAATTTCTCCAATAGAAAGAGCGAGTAATGCTATGAAAAAATTTAGTCGCTTATCAGATTCCGAAATTGTAACCCCCGAATTTGTTACCGACAAAATCATAAACGGTTTGCCAGCCAAAGCCATTGACAAGCATACAATGCTTTTAGATATTGCTTCCAAACAAGGTGAGTTTGTGTATGCAGTGTATAAAAAGTTTGGTAAAGATGTCGCCAATAAATTCTACTCCATTCCCACCTCAAAAATTGCGTATGAGTTTACCAGAAAAGTGTATAAATTACTAGATTTAGATATGAAAAATATAGAAGCAACCTTCACCAGTTATGATTTGATTGATGAAAACAAAAACAATCAAATCATTGAAAAAGAAAGCATTAAAATAAACAACAAGAAAATGAAGTTCAATGTAATTGTAGGCAATCCGCCCTATCAGCAAAGTGACGGTGGGGCACAAGCAAGTGCCAAACCAATTTATAATTTATTTGTGGATGTAGCAAAGCAATTAAGCCCAAGTAACATTGCTATGATTATGCCTACAAGATGGTTTGCAGGTGGTAGAGGATTAAATGAATTTAGAGACCAAATGCTTAATGATACTCATATTTCTGAACTGCACGATTTCCTTAAACCTGAATTAATTTTTCAAAACATCAATTTAAGAGGCGGAATTTGCTATTTCCTTTGGGATAAAGGGTATGATAATTCAACTGAATTAACCAAGGTGTTTACTTACAAAGACGACTTAACGCCTAAGATGATTGAACGAAGTTTAAAAACAGATGATTCTGACATTCTCATTCGTCATAGTATTGGCATCGAGATGATTAATAAAATTAATTCTCATAAAGATTTTGAATCATTTGAATCTCATATTTCATCATTAAGACCTTTTGGGTTTAGAGGCTATTTTACTAAAGATGAAAAATTTCGTGAATCAAAAAATAGATTAACTAATCCTGTTATTTGCTATGGTAAGGGTAAGCAAGTTGGATACTTAGAAAGAGATGAAATTTCTAAAAATACAAAATGGATAGACCGATTCAAGGTTTATACTCCAAGAGCAAACAATATTGGAACAGAACTAAATGATGACAACCTTAATTCATTTGTAGGAAATCCAAATACAATATGTACTGAATCATATTTAGTAATTGGTGTTGACTTGAATTTAAACGAGCAATCAGCAAAAAATCTGATGAAATATTTAACCACCAAGTTTGCGAGATTCCAACATAGTTTGGGCAAAGCAAGTCAAGATGCAACTTCAAAAACATTTCGATTTGTACCCGTTCAAAATTTCACTGATAATTCAGATATAGACTGGAGTAAATCGACACAAGAAATCGACAAACAATTGTACGAAAAGTATCAGCTAAGCAATGAAGAAATTGAGTTTATAGAAGAAATGATAAAACCAATGTAAAAATTTGGGTTTATGGAATTAGAACACGCAAGAGAATTAGCCCTTGAGTTAATGAAGCAACATGGTTTAGAATATCGGTTTCGTTTTGAATTTGATCGTGCAAAACGAAGATTTGGTTATTGTTGTTTTAATCCAAGAATAATATCTTTATCAAAAAACTTGGTTCAATTAAATGATTACAATGTTGTAAAAAATGTGATTTTACACGAAATTGCACACGCATTGGTTGGTCCAAGAAACGGTCATAATTGGGTGTGGAGACAAACAGCAATTGAAATAGGTTGTGATGGTAATAGGTGTTATGATTCAAATATAGTAAACCCTGTTATAGGTAGATTAGTTGCAGAATGCCCTCATTGTAATCATATATATTACAAGCACAGAAAACCAAAAGGGAAAAGAGCTTGTGGAAAATGTAGGCACTTACCTTTTGAAGAAAGAATCTTAAATTTTAAGTCAAACATAAGTAAAGAATCATCTTCAAAGACGAGAACGGCAAAATGGCATCAAACTGAAAAATACGACACTATTATAGGTTCGATTCCAATAAAGTAAATTTATGGATTTTAACAACTTAGATGAATATTACGAATACCTTGAATATGATGCTAAATTACAGTATTTGGAATTAGACACATATAAATTTATCACGGCTCTACGAGATAAGTCAGAAAACGAAAACACTAAAAAACTTTGTTCGTATGAGTTATTTTTTGCTGACTTTGCAATAGAAAACGGCATACAAATTCCGAAATTTCAAGTAGGTGAAAACGCTTATCCTACTTTGGAATTATTTGACGATAATTTTGATTACATCAAAACAAGAGCAAGCAAAGTACAAAACCCAAAATACAAAGCAAAATACAATCATTTACTTTGGTTAAGCTCACAAAAACACATTGATTTTGCCAAACAAGCAATTGAAAGTTATTTGTTTCTTTTGATAAATTCTTCGTTTTCAGTTGATAATAATTTGCAATGCTATTCTTTTGGCAAATACTTTAAAAATCTCTTTGTTCTAAGCCAAAAAGTAGGATATAAAAAAGTTGAAATTATCACATATTTTGTTTCGCTATTAGAAAGTGAAAAGCTAAATGATTTTACCAAATACTCCCTAATGGAATTTATAGTTGAGAATGGGAAAAATATTGATACTTCGATTAAACAAACATTCTTCGATTATTCAAAAAAAAGGATTGGCAACTTGACCGACAGAGAGTTAGAAAGTTATCTAAATCTTCTTGTTCTACTAAGTCAAAAACTCAAAACTTCACCAAGTGAATTTCACGAAAAATTAGGTGATTATCATATTTCCCAACTTGAAAATGAAAAAAACAAAGGTTTTATCGCTCATCATTATTACACAAACGCTTTAGAAGAATATAAGAAAGCGAATATTAAAGAAAAAATTGAGCAGACAGCCGTTTTATTGGAGCAAGCGAAAAAGACAATTGACCTTAAAAAGGTTTTATTTGAACTTAAAGACGAAAAAAAAATGAAGCCTTAAATCAATGGTGGGATTTTACAAAGAAAAAAATCGACTATCTAATTGAAAACGGAAATGATAAAGAAATATACGGGTATCTTATTTTGGAGCCATTGTTTCCTAAAGCTAGTGTTTTAAAAGAAGAGATTAGACCAGTTATGCTCGATTTAGTTTCTACAATGACCTTCGACATCAATAAAAACATCAGCAAAAACAAATCAGGTGTTATCAACCCTTATTCACTTCATATAAATAATTTTACTATCAATCATATTGGGCTTGTTGTTTCAAAAGGATTTAAAAGTGGCAAAATTTCATTTGACAGTTTAGTTAACTACTTAAAAAATGATTCTTGGTACGGACAAGATTTTACTTATTTGGACACTAACAAAGAAACACAAGGATTTAATTGGATTGAATTACTTACTCCAGCATTACAAAGCTTCTTTGTTCAAACTGAAATTGATTTAAAAACAAATAAACATAATCCACAAGGCTACATTTTGGCAATAGACAGTTTGGTATTGAAATTTGAAGGTCTTTTACGTGAATTATCCAGAATGATTGGTGCTCAAACAATAGAAATTAAAGAAAACGGTACAGAAGAAAGGATTGGTTTCGACAAATTATTGGATAATGAAAAACTAAAGGCATTGATTCCTGAAGACGATATTGCCTTTTTTAAATTTCTGTTCACAGCAAACGGAATGAATTTAAGAAACAATATTGCTCATTGCTTTTTTACGACTAAAAATTATACATCAGCGGTTATGCTTTTGCTAATTGTGGCATTATTAAGACTTGGCAATTATAAACTTGAAACGATAGAAAAAGAATTGTAGAATGAATATGCCTACGCTTCATAGCCACACACATTGCCAATCCGCACAATCCAACGCTGAAACCAAAGATTGGCAAAGAGTGTGTCTACCCAACCGCACACCCAAAACGACCGACAAGCCAACGGACGAAGATGAACACCGAACCGATAGCAGGCGTTTGGCTCAATGGCGGGTGACGTGGTTAATTGAACATTCTACCTCGCATCAACTTTTGTGGTGTATTGACAGTTTTGTGCTCCGAAATCCGCCACTGCGTCAAGCCCCAAACCGTTAGCGGTAACAAAAATGGAAAAACTACATTTCGAGCGCAATAAGTATGGCAAAGAACTACTCATGGATGCTTGCAACGAATCCGAACTGGATATCGTAGCGGAAACTATGGTGCTTAATTTTTATACGCTCGTTTTTTTGGAAAAAGGAAGCGGGACTTATTTTTTGGATACAGAGGAAATCCCATTTCGTGACCAAACGGTTCTTTTTATTAAGCCCGGGCAAATCAATAAAGTGGATAAAGCCGTTTTTGAAAAATGCCACCTGCTTTTTTTTGAGGGCGATTTTCTCGATGAATTTTTTAGCGACAAGGATTTTATATTCAGGTTTGGCTTTTACCATAAAAACGATAGTCCGCCCTATCTGTCTTTTGAAGATGGGCAGGAATTCACCCAGTTGAACAATATTGCCCATGAAATTTGGGCAGAAATCAAAAATCTCTCACAGGACAGCCACCACATCCTGCGCTCCCAGATTTATTACCTGCTTGTAAAACTGCACCGGGCATACAGCCAGCACTATGGTCAGTCGAGGGACACGATGACAGACCCCGTAGTACTCAAATTCTCCCGCCTTTTGGGTAAGGAAGTGCGCAACAACCTTTCTGTGGAGCAGTTTGCCGAGCGGCTCGGAATCAGCCGGGTACACCTGAATAACCTCTGCCAACGGCATTTTTCAAAAACCGCACACCAAATCATCCGGGAGCGCATCCTTGCCGAAATCAAAAAGGAAATCCGCTACACCGCCAAGAATTTTTCCGAAATCGCCTACGAGTTCAGTTTTTCGGCACCCTCGCATTTCGCCCGCTTTTTTAAGCAGATGACTGGATCGTCTCCGCTGACTTTTCGGGAGCAGTTATCAAATTGGTAAGCCTTTTTTCAAACAGGTAAAATTCCCGCCCCTGCCTGTCTCCATCTTTGCAGCATTAATTTTTTATCAAAAAAATGCTGTAAAATGGACAGAAACAACTCGACCTCGTTGGTCATCAAGGATTTTCAAGGTGTAAAAATCCATAGTTTCATCTCGCCTTATCCGTATGCTGCCAACGCCACTCATGTTATCGAAACGGCACACGAATTGGTGGTGGTGGACACGCAATTCCTCAGCCCGATGGCGCAAGCCTTCCGGGCATATGTGGATAGCCTCGACAAGCCCGTCAATCGGGTTTTCATCTCGCATGGGCATCCCGACCATTATTTCGGCTTGGCTTTGGCGTTTTCAGATTGTAAAGCCTATTCGCTGGCTGGTGTGAACCAAATTATTGCGGAATGGGGGCCGCAGATGATTAAAAACCAGAAACCCACTTTTGGCGATTTGATACCCGATGCCGTGCTGGTGCCGCAACACAGCGTTACTCCCGGTACCTCCGAAGTCATTGATGGCTTGACCTACGAGTACGAAGTGGTGGAAGGTACCGAATCCGAAGCCCAACTCCTTATCAAATTGCCCGAACTGGGCACTGTCATCGCCCAAGATTTGGTGTACAGCGGTGTGCATATCTGGTTGGGCATGGGCTGGTTTGAAAAATGGACAGCCGAACTCCAACGGCTGGCCGATACGGACGGCTATGACTATATCCTTGCCGGACATGGCTTGCCCTGCACCAAAGACGAAATCCACAACAATATCCGCTATATCCAAACCGCACAAAGGCTTTTTGAAGATGGTTTGGAACAGGATGCTTTCAAAGCCCAACTGCTCGAAGCCTATCCGCATCGGGAATCACCCATGATGTTCGACCTCTATCTCGGCTTCCTTTTCGGTCAAATGGGCAGTCATTAATTCACTTTTCATAAAAATTCAGACCATGAAATATTTCGCCTTTATAGCAATCATTGGCGTTTTAGCCAGTTGCTCGCCCGTGAAAAAAGGGCTTTTAAAGGATAAAAACGCGCCTGTTTTTGAAATCGCCGTCCGTAAGGTGAAAGAAGGCAAAAAGGATGAATTTGTCAGCCGCCGTGCCGATTTTATCACCAAACTCAAGGCACAGAACGGCGTGAGCAACGACCGGGAATTCCAGTCTTTTTATGCCCTTCCCGAACCCGACAAGCAAGAAGTTTTTATCGGGATGACGCAGTACGCCACCGGCAAAACGGTGGACAAAGTGCAAAGCAAGGTGTTGGGCAAATTCATGAAATTCGCCAAAACCATGGATTTGAAAGCGTATGCTTTTGTGCAGCCGATAGAGGGTGGTGCTTTCAATTTGGGCAAACTCGCTGCCAAGCCCGGACAGGTGCTGGAACTGGCGGTGCGCCGGGTGAAGCCCGGTCAGGAAGGGACTTTTCAAACCTCACGAAAGGCATTTGTCAATTGGCTCAATAAGCAGGAAGGCGTAGCGGGCAGTTGGGAATTCAAAGTAGTGGGCGGTAAAAACATCGAAAATCTGACCGTTGGCATGTCGGTTTATGAAAGTCAGGAAGCCTTCCAGGCCATTGCAGGCAAGGTACAATCGCTCCCCGAAGCCGGTGCCTATTTCTCTACCTTTGAGCCGGTCGCTTTGCAATATGCGGTTTCTGCAAATAACCAATAAATAGGATGACGGAAAAGCATAAGGAAATTGCCCGCTTTATCTCGCAAAAAGTGGTCAACGAAAAGGACTATGCACCGATTGACGAATACCTCACCGACGATTATGTCTATCACGGTTTGGGGGGCATGACAGCGCATACGCAGCAGGGCTTTAAAGCCGCCATCGAAGGATTTCACGCCGCCATCCCTGATTTGAAGTCGGAGATATTAGACGTGGTGGCAGAAGGCGATCGTTTGGTACTTCGTTTTCACTTTACCGGCACGCATCAGGGCGAGTTCCTGGGCTTTCCGGCGAGCGGTGCGCCGTTGCATTTCGAAGGCATGATTATGCGCCGTTTTGTGGACGGCAAAGTGGTGGAAGACTGGGACTATTTTGATTTTCCCACCGTCGTGGCTCAGATTCAATCATATTTAAAAACACAGTAATAAAAATTTTTCGATGAAAAACATCTCAATTTTAATGCTCTTGGTGGTTGGCACTCTCATGACAGGCTGTGACAAAGATGACGATACTTCCGCCGACAAAACCGATGATGTGGTGGAAATCGCCATCCGGCAGGTGAAAACCGGGCAACTTACCGCTTTCGAGCAAGCCCGCACCAATTTTATCAACTCGCTGACCAAAGAACCGGGCGTCTTCAACGACCGGGAATACGAATCGTTTCTTCATTACAATCCCGTACAGGATACAAACCGGGCAGTTTATGTTGGTATGACACAATATGAAGATTTGGCTACTTTCGAGGCGGCGGGTCAAAAACTGGGGAGTTCCTCCGAGGCGGCGGCTTTTTTTAATACGTTTGATGCCCTGACTTATACAGTTTTAAAGCCTGTAAAAGCAGGGACGGCCGTGGATTTGACCCAGGTTGCCTCATCGGGGCAAGTACTTGAAATTGCGGTTCGGGACTTGTCGAAATACCCCAATTTCAACAAAGCCGATTATGAAGCCAAACGGGACGCCTTTTTAGCCGAATTGGCGAAACAACCTGCGAGGGTCGCCGAATTTCAGTGGGTTTCTGCCCTGGATCCTAATATTGTAGTTGGCATGACGGTTTACACCAATCAGCAGGCGTTTTTTCAACTTGCCAACGACCCAGTCTTTGCCAGCAATCCAGCAGTTGGGGCATTTTTGGGAGCCTATCCACCTACCAATTTTGGTGAGGTATGCACAGTGGTGAAATAAATTGATTCACTTACTGATTAAAATAAAATCGGGCAGGGGATATTCTGACCCGATTTTATTTATTTTACCGCTAACAACGCATGGCCGCATATGGCGGCGAAAGCCCAACCCATCACGCCGCTCATGCAGCCGATTGGCGAAATTGGGGCTGACACAAGGCACATCGGCTTTATATCTCGGCCAATCTCCTGACCGTTACTTAATCCGCCAGCCGATTTTGGCTACGCTCTGTTGTCGGCTGGCTGCATTTTTGGTGTGTTCCGCAACCTTCCTTACTTTTGACTTGACCGGCCAGGTTGACACAACAACGAATACCACCAACTATCGCCAATCGGTCCGTTGTGGGCAAGTATAGACAAAATCAGCCTAATTATAGGATGAATCCAATCAACGGTCTATTTCATTTTTAAAACCAAGTAAACATCTTGAAATTTGGGTATTCAATTCATTTTAAATCAAGAAGTTTATGAAATCATTTGTTATTTTTTTATTTTGTTTTTCTTTAATTTCTGTTGCTTATGGGCAAATAGATTCCAGAAAATATTTCACGGAAAACCCATTCAAGGATTTTTCCATCAAGAAATATGGAATTGTAGTAAAAATCGACCCACGAATCGAGCTTTTGCAAACTTTGATGCTTTTAGCAGGCAATCCACACATAAATAACGAGAACTTAGCCTACAAAATGGCTGTTTTGGATAAGTTTGAGGGGCTTAAAAACCATTCTTCAATAAATACCTTTCGGGATATATTAAGAAAAAAGTTTAATAGCCTTGATGCCCCAATTTTCTTTTTTATGAGGCTAACAGAGTATTTTGAGCTAAGAACAGATATTGACAACTCAACCTACCAAGAAGATAAAGAGATACAAGCCTTGCTGGAATTGATTAAAAATTTGGCAATAGAAATGGATTTTGTTTCATTCTTTAATCAAAATAAATTGTTATATCAAACAACACTCTCAACTTTTGAATATAATCTCATTGACTTTGACGAGAAAAGTAGAATGTTGAACTATTATAAGCTAACTGATAATACTGCTTACGATTTTCAAATCGTATTAAACCTTTTGGGAAAAGGCAACTTCGGACCCGGACTACAAACAACTAATAGTCAAGAACTTTATGCTATCATTTCACCAAATGCCTCAATAGGCAATCTGCCTGCCTTTGACTTGAATGAAGTGCATTATTTAGTTTGGCACGAATTCAGTCATTCATTCGTAAATCCCTTGATTGATAAATACTATGATGAGTTTCACAAAAGTGGACATTTGTTTTTGCCTATCAAAGGTTCTATGGAGGCACAAGCCTACACTGATTGGAAAGTTACACTCAAAGAACATTTGGTGAGGGCTGTAACGTGCAGACTTGCCACTCAAAAATACGGAAATGATTTTGCCGAATGGAATTACACGATACCTGAAATCGGGAAAAAATATATTTATTTACCGATTATGCTTGATGAATTGAAAGCTTTTGAGAATAATACGAATCAAAGTTTTGAACAAACAGTAAAATTGATTGCTAATAAATTAAATAACTTTGATACTACTGCAATATCTCAAATATTAGCCAAAGTAGAAGAGATCCGCAAGCCTAATGTGGAAGATTTTCCAAAAATAGGTGAAGTAAAAAAGGATATTTTATTGATTATCCCTGAAAATGTTGCTCTACAAAGTAAAAAAGCAATGACTTGGCCTGGTGTCGAGATGAAAAAGTATAAAGAAGGCTGGTATTATTATCAGATAGAAAATACAAGCAAAGCTAATCTTATTTTCAATAACAATAAAGGGCTTCAAACAGAAGACCTACTTAACATCACAGGTACAAAGTTTTATGATTGGGATAAAAAAAAATGGGTAAATCCTGACAAACCCTTTGATATAAGTCAATTGCAAAAGAGAAATAGTATTTTACTCTTTTTCAAAGCACCTAAAAATTGGAAAGAAAAGCCTAATATTTACGTTTGGGAAGATGATGCACAAAATAGTTTTGCAGATTTTATTCAACGCTACAAAAGCTATTTTCAAAACGCTAAAATTGTTACGGACGAAGACGCTTTAACAATGGACTTGACAGTACACGATTTAGTAGTGTTTGGTAACTTCCAAAATAATTCCTTTTTGAGAACTCATTACGCCAATTTGCCCGTAAAATTTACACAAAAAGGCTTTGTTGCTGATAGAAGTTATGAAGCCGATGACTTGGTTCTGATTACGGCTTGGTTGCACCCTACGAACCCTGAGCGCAAAAGTGAACTCTACATTAGCCACGATTTAGAAAATATTGCCAATATAGATTGGGTGCAAAGAGGCGGTACACATTACCACATCACAAGGAGACTCATCACCTTGAAATACGGAAACTACACAAGACGAATGAAAATATGGCGTTTCTAAAAAAATTACAAAATTATATTCCCGAAGCATTGGTGATTATTTTCTTAATCACCAATCTTTGGGTGCTTTTTCTGCCACATTTTGAAAGTCCTTTCAGGATAAAACTAAATATAGAACAAGCAAAGCAGATTTTTCTATTTTCTGCGTTTGCTTCTATATGCTTATTTTTAGGTAACTATTTTTTATCAAAACTATTTTTTGATTTCAGATATAAAATAGGCGGAATAGTTTTATTGAATTTCGTTTTTGCCACGATATATTTTTTAATCATTTTGAGCATTTTAGAACTTCCTTTTGATAGAATTTCACATAGATTTGGTGTAGTATCTCAACCTTTGTGGAGCTTATTCTTGTGCGGTTTTTCGTCAGTATTAGGCTTTTTGGTTTATTTTTATAAAAGTTCTTTGCTTGAAAAAGAGTATTTGCAAATTCGTGAAAAAGAACTGCAAGAACTCAATCTCTCATCATTAAAAAACCAACTAAATCCACATTTTTTATTCAATGTTCTTAACAACATTGATGCAGAAATAATGACTAATCCAGCCTTTGCTTCTGATTTATTAATTCGGCTTTCAAAATTGATGCGATATATAATTTATGAGGATAAAGAAGTTCTACTATCAAAAGAAATTAAATTTGTAGAAGAATACACCGAACTACAAACAGCGAGAAATCAGGCAAAAATTACTTGTCATTTTGAAAAAGAAATTAACAATGAAAACGTTTGGATAGCACCAGCTATCTTTTTACCCTATATCGAAAATGCCTTTAAATATTGTGATTTAACTAAGGAAATAAATATTGTTTCTATTGTACTGAAACAAGAAGGTAATTTAATTTTTTTTTCAGTTCAAAATCCTATTCTTCAAGAAGTTTCATCGTATAAACAAGGTGGAAAAGGTTTAGAAATTGCCAAAGGGCGACTGCAAATGTATTACCCGAACTGTTTTTCGGTATCTATCCATAAGCAGGAAAATTTATTTTCAGTTGAAATAAAAGTATGGATAAAATAACTTGCGTTATTGTCGAAGATGAGTCTTCGGCAGCACAAAAACTGACATCTTTTATTCAAAAGGTTAATTATCTCAATCTTTTAGAATCTTTTGATAATGTTACAGATGCTTATAATTGGCTGAATAGCCATAAAACAGATTTAATCTTTCTTGATTTGCATTTAGGCGAACTTATTGGTTTCGATTTGCTCAAGAACATTGATTTTACGCCTTTAGTGATTATCACAACTGCATTTAGTGAATACGCCTTAGAGAGTTATCAATATTTCATCAATGCTTATTTGCTGAAGCCATACTCATTTGCAGATTTTTTGCAGGCATTGAATAAACTACCCAAACCAAATCAAAATACTGCGTTAGATAAAGACTATGTTTTTATCAAAACAGAATATCGTTTAGAAAAAATAATGCTCAATGAGGTGTTGTATCTGGAAGGAATGAAAGACTATATAAGAATAGTAACCGCCAACAAGCAGATAATGACTTTAATGAATTTCAAAGAAATTACCGAGATTTTTAATACTTCAAATTTTTGCCGAGTGCATAATTCCTTTATAGTGGCAATAGATAAAATTAATTTTATAGAACGAAACAGGGTTGTCATCAAAGATAAATATATACCCATTAGTGAAAGTAGGCGAGAGAATTTTTTTAAACTAATAGGGAAACAGTAATGCCTGCCCACAACATTACATTTGTGGTAAGGCGGGTAGAAGTGCTAAATTGAAACTTTTGTACTTTCTATTAGCTTTGTACTAAATTTGAGCTTTACTACTTTTTAATCCCTACCTTCGCCAAGCCCGAAACCATTAGCGTTCATGCTTGGAAAATAAAAACATAATTGATACTATGAAAAATACTGTCCTAAGTGTAAAATCATTAAGCAAATATTTCTTAAATGTTAAAGCAGTCAACAATATTTCATTTTCGATAAATCAAGGAGATATTTTTGCTTTTCTTGGTCCTAATGGAGCAGGGAAAACAACAACATTAGAATATTGCTTGACATTATTAAAGCGGATAATGGTCAGATAGAGTGGGATTTAAAAAGGGATTCCAACGAATTACCACAAGTCAGTCAGATTGGATATCTTCCTGAAGAAAGAGGGCTTTATCAGGATAGGAATGTTTATTTGTGTAATCCCTTTCGGGCAAGCCCTTGATTAATGAAAGCGTTTGTAGGCCAAATTCGTACAGCATGCCCACTCTTCCTTACACAAAGCACCGAAGTTCATGGTCGGCTTTACCTTCGTGAATTACGTATCCTTTTGTCAAGAGGTAATAGCGGCATTAAAACCACTTATAACCCATACGTTCATTAAACCCCCTAAAGCTATGAAACGCATTTTATGGATTCTTCCCTTCTTTCTACTCCTTTCGTTTTCTGCAATGGCGCAAGGTTATAAAATAAACCGTAGTAATGTAGGCATGAAAGGCACTTCCACCCTCCACGACTGGGCTGCGAATGTCACCAGAGTGCGGGGTAACGGAGATGTTAAAGTCGAAGGCGGAGAATTGAAAGCCGTTAATAGTCTTTCTGTTACCATGGATGTAGCTTCCATCAAAAGTACAAAAGGGCAAATGATGGACAAAAACATCCTGTCCACCTTCGAGGCTTCCAAATATGCCACCATCGTTTTCCAGATGACTTCCGCCAAGATCACGAAGCAAGGAAGTGCCTATCAGGTGGCTGCAAAAGGCAACCTGACCATGCACGGTGTGACCAAGCCTGTTGACCTGAACGTCACCGGAACGGTAGCCGGCGATGGAAGTGTCCAATTTAAAGGTACCAAAAAACTTAAAATGTCTGAGTTCAAAATGTCTGCCCCGGTCTTGTTTATGGGCACGCTTAAAACATCAGACGATGTCACCCTCACCTTAGATGTTACGATGGGCAAGTAGCCCACCCTATTCATTAATCCCTCCCTGTTTCCACTAACTGTTACCATCATGAAAACGTTCATCTTTAAATCAATTGTTTTTATTGTTGTGCTTCTCGGTGTTATGGCGTCGGCGTCGGCACAAAGTGTTTATACAAACTATCGTCCCTATGACCAAGACGGGCTTTATGTTTTTGAAACCCCCAAACAACCAACCAATTGGAAGGGCGATGTTAAGGTGCGGCTTGGTGGGAATTTTACCCAGCAATACCAGCACCTAAGCCACTCCAGTAAGTTTTTTACGGATACCAATAACGATAAAATTAACGATAACCTTTATAATCTGGCCCCAGGGTTCAACCTCGCAACGGCAAATCTGAACATAGATGTCTGGCTCGCAGATGGCGTGCGCATGAACCTGATCACCTACCTATCAGCACGACATCATAACGAATCTTGGGTCAAAGGTGGTTATATCCAATTTGATAAATTACCTTTCCTGAAAAGCGATTTGGCAGATAAGGTAATGGAAAATCTGACCATTCGTGTAGGCCATAATGAACTAAACTATGGTGATGCTCATTATCGCAGAACAGATAATGGGAACGCTGTATATAATCCTTTTGTCGGAAATTATGTGCTTGATGCCTTCAATACCGAAATTGGGGGCGAAGTGACCTACCAAAAAAATGGTATTCTGGCTGATTTTTCCATGACCACGGGTGCAATAAATGGGGTTATTACCCGTCCAGCCAAAACAGCAAACGATCCGGATAACAGCCGGAAGCCTGCATACATCGCAAAATTGGGCTACGACAAACAAATCAATGACGATCTTCGTCTTCGAGCAACTGGAAGTGTATATACTATTTCAAGTACAACCCGAAACGTTCTGTATAATGGAGACCGTGCAGGCTCCCGATATTACTTAGTCGTAGAACCCGCATCTGTTGGTGGAACGGCAACCAATGCAACCGCACAAGCTTGGTCTGGTAATATCCAACCCGGTTTTACGGATAAAGTAACCGCCATCATGGGAAACCTTTTCCTGAAATACAAAGGGATTGAGTTCTTCGGGAC
Organism: Bacteroidetes Order II. bacterium; assembly: GCA_016788705.1. Taxonomy (NCBI): domain Bacteria; kingdom Pseudomonadati; phylum Bacteroidota; order unclassified Bacteroidota Order II.; species Bacteroidota Order II. bacterium. The sequence goes on along the minus strand of JAEUSQ010000065.1, from coordinate 59,718 downwards.
GTATGAAACGGCGCAAGGACGGAGCAATGCCGAAAAAGATGAACGTACTGCTGGCCAATTGGCGGGTGAACTAATCTATCGTTTTGGCACAAAAGAAAACTTTTACGTGGGTGGTCGCTACAATAAAGTAGATGCACAATTTCTCTTTAGTGGCGCGATCAAAGACGTAAGTGTAACCCGTATGCAGGGTGTGTTGGGCTGGTTTGTTACCAAAAACATGGTGGCGAAATTGGAATATGTAAACCAAGACTATTCCGGCGACTTCCCAGCTACGGATGTACGTAACGGAGCGAACTTCAAAGGGCTGATGATCGAAGCGGCAGTTGGCTTCTGATCATTTCGTCTAATGAACCATCTATTTGCCATAGAAGGAGAGGCGCAGACAGTTCGTTTGGCGCCTCTTTTAAGTTTGGGTATTCGCATATGGGGTATTTTATTCTATTGATTTTGTGTTTTGGGATCCAGCCTGCGTTGGGCCAGGCGCTTTCGGATCATAAAATGGGGAAATGGGCGGTTTTGCAAGGGAGCATCGTAGAAATAAAGGGTAAAACCACTCTTGCTGATTTTAGGTGCAACGCATCGCTGATGATTCCGAAAAAATCTTTTTCTTGGACAAAGGAGGGGAGCTATAAAGTAACCCATGTCCAAATACCCATTCGCATCCGAACACTTGATTGCGGAAACCGACTTTTCAACGGTGTGATGTATGACGCCCTTCAGGCAAACCGATTCCCCAATATCGAAATAGATGTTCGTGAAGTGGAGGCCATAACCTTTGGTAAAAATTCCTCCGGAGGCAGTCGGTTTTATGCCCAAGTATCTCTTAATGGTCATACTAAGGGGTATCGGATACCTATTACGGTACAACAAAAGTCATCAGGGAAGCTCAGGGTAAAAGGGCAGCAACCCCTTAAAATGACCGCTTTTGGGGTAATACCTCCGGTCTCTGTTGGGGGATTGGTGCGTACCACAGATGATATCATCATTGGTTTTGACTTACTGTTGAATATTGAATCGCAATCTTTCTGAAACCTTGGTAAACACACAACGTATGATATGGTCTTTCTACAAATGGAGTTGAATATCTCCTATGTGTAACATTATCCGATTGTTCCCCGAACTTTATAAGTCTTAAAGAAATGATCTACATCGTCATTACCACCATTATTGCTGCCGCAGTTGTTTCCATTGTGAAAATGGCGCTCCAGCATGAAAAATTTACCATGGAAACCAAAGAGCGGATGCGTTTACAATCCCCACAGGCGCAGCCTAAAAACATTAAACTGCCTTTTTTTCAAATGGAATTTGAACGAAACGGACAACAAGATGACAAAACGCTTTCGCGTTCGGAGTTACAAGAAATGATTCGGGAAACCATGCTGGAAGTGAGTAAACCGTTGGAAGAACGTATTAGTGCCATCGAAAATCAATTCCCAGACTCCCCGATCAAAGCCATACCGGATGAATTACCCGATATGGCCAATGAGTTGGATAAAAGAATTGGACGGCAACGCACCGCCTAATTTAATTCCCTGAACCCAGCAAAACGTCGGGTTTAAGCCCTACTTTGGGAGCTATCATACCCACCTGTGCCCGGATTTCAGCAATGGCTTGGGATAATTGTCGGACTTCAATCTCTTCTAATTGCTTTTGGGAAGTCAATTTTTCCGGAAGTCCAGCATGATTTTTGATAGCGGCTTCGGTTTCATTAGCCGAAAATCCGGCTTGCCGAAGCGTGGACCTAAACACCTCTGGCGCGAGTACTGTCCGGCGTAGCGAAAGCGCATAGGCAACCTCGGTAGCCATAGACACAAACTCGTCTGGAAATGCTTGGCGAATTTTGCTTACAGTCGTTCGTGGGCCAGCACCCAAAGCGGCAATGCTTTGGATTGTTTCGAGGCGGGCAATTTGAGGTTGAATGGTTGCCAAGAGTAATTGTTTCTCAGTTAGAATGCGTTGTTTTTCGTAATAACGTGCAACCAATTGATCCAATAATTGCCGATCTGCATCGCTCGGAGGCGTACCAAGACTTTTGGCTTGTGCAAACACAATACCGGGGAGGAGGAATAATAGCAGGTAGCAGAAACCTGCGCGAGGAACACAGTTCAACTTCATAAAAATGAGGATAAAATATGGAAGGTAGCTGGTGTTGGTGGTGGAGTTGAACTTCGGTTGAAGTGCAGTGTCAAAATACAGGATATTTAAGGCTATTGCAATAAAGGCGGGTCTAAAAAAGTCTCAATGCCGCAAGAAATGTCCTTTGTACCTCTCCAGAAAAATTCGACACTTTTCCGGTTAAGCGGAGGGGTATCTGAAATATCAACAACACCTCCCTTGAAAGCAAGAGAGGTGTTTTATCCTTGTCAAAAAACAAGTTAGTTCTTATTTCTACGTGCAGCTCCAGACACATAGGCCGCATTCTTAACCGCTTCCGCTACTTTTGTCGCAACCCGCTTGTCGAATACACTCGGTATGATATACGAGGGGTAGAGTTCTTCATCAGAAATGGAGGCTGCGATGGCATAAGCAGCAGCCATTTTCATCTCCATATTAATGTCTTTTGCACGGCATTCGAGGACTCCTTTAAATAACCCTGGAAAACATAACACATTGTTAATTTGGTTCGGGTAATCGCTCCTGCCCGTTGCCATAACAGCCACATGAGGGTAGGCCAATTCGGGCTTGATTTCTGGATCTGGGTTCGCCATCGCAAATACAATGGGATCCGGCGCCATCTTTTTTAAATCCTCTACCGTGATTTGGTTCGGGGCAGAAAGTCCGATAAAGACGTCGGCATCTTGTAAGATTTCGTGGATGCTGCCGGAAAGCAAATGAGGATTTGTACGTTGCGCATAATCCATTTTTTCTTTTGTCAGGTCGGTGCGCCCTCTATGAATCGCGCCGCTTCTATCAGCGCCAATAATATTGGTTACCCCCATTTCGATGAGCATATTGGTACAGGCCGTTCCGGCTGCCCCAATTCCGAGCATCACCACTTTTAGGTCTTGGGGTTTTTTCTTGACAATCTTTAAGGCGTTGATAATACCTGCTGCCATAACAACCGCTGTCCCGTGCTGGTCATCATGAAAAACGGGAATGTCCAGTTCTTCTTTTAAACGGCGCTCAATTTCAAAACACCGAGGTGCCGAAATGTCCTCCAGATTGATACCACCAAATGTAGGGGCCAAACGTTTTACGGTTTCCACAATTTCATCTACGTCTTTGGTGGCCAGACAAATTGGAAACGCATTGACGCCTGCAAATTCCTTGAAAAGCTGTGCTTTTCCTTCCATCACGGGCATCGCTGCCTCTGGGCCAATGTCACCAAGACCCAATACCGCCGTTCCGTCGGAAACTACGGCCACCGTATTGCCTTTGATGGTCAGCTTATACACCTTTTCTGGTGCATGATGGATGGCCATGCAAACACGGGCTACACCAGGGGTATAGGCCATCGCAAGTTGGTCGCGGGATTTAAGTGGCACTTTGCTCCGGATGTCTAACTTTCCACCCAAATGCATTATGAAGGTTTGATCCGACCAATGAAGCACATCTACCCCCTCAATTCCGTTGAGCACATGGGTTATTTCTTCGATGTGATCGTCGCCACCAGTATTTACGGTGATGTCGCGTATCAGTTTGTTTTGCTCAACCCGGACGATATCAATAGCGCCGATGTTGCCGCCAGCTTCTCCAATGGCAGACATGGCCTTGGCAAGTGTGCCCGGGATATTGTCTAAACGAAGCCGAAAGGTGATGGAATTACTCGCACTCGTTGATCTAAATGATGGCATAAAAACTACTGTTAATGAAAAAGATAGACCTTTAAGATACGCTTAGATCAAAGCGAATAAGCAGTTCCGTCTTTGGTTCCCAAAAAGTTTGTTTTTAATTTTGTCGTGAAGCATCGTTTGTATTGCCCTAAAAAACACGTATCTTAACCCCACCTGCCACATTTGATTCGTTGTTCTGTTTGTCACAATACGACCTTGTTGTAATTTAGATTGAATCTAAAACTTGACTGAATTCTGACTTTTATTTCAATCGGTTTTCAATCTCGACATGCAACTATGGTTGTACATTGGCCATGCTTCGGTAAAAATTGTGTGGTCAAGGCCACAATTTGCTTTTTTCTTTAACCCCCAAAAGGTATATGGCACAAGTTTTCAGCAAGGCGTCTAATCGGCTTCCATTGATCGCCCTCGTTGGTGGACTCGGTTTCTTACTGTTTACAATTTGGTTTATTTCGTATTATTTCTCTCCAAAATATACCGATGTAGGATATGCGCCGAAGCAGCCCGTACCTTATAGTCATCAGTTTCATGCTGGCGAACTGGGGATGGATTGTCGTTATTGCCACAGCAATGTAGAAAATGGCGCCATTGCCAACTTACCTGCTACCCAAACCTGCATGAATTGCCATAACCAGATCAAGCCGGAGTCTGTGAAGTTGCTTCCTGTTCGTGAAAGTTGGGCAAGTGGCAAGCCAATCGAATGGGTAAAGGTACACATGTTGCCGGAATACGCCCACTTTAACCACTCGGTACACGTGAATGCAGGCTCAAAAGGTGGATTGGCAGTTGGTTGCGAGACGTGCCATGGCCGTGTAGATGAGATGGAGGTGGTTAGCCAAGTACAGCCTCTTTCTATGAGTTGGTGTCTTGAGTGTCATGCTACCCCAGAAAAATTCCTTCGCCCTGCTGAATTAATCACCAAAATGGGTTATGACCAAAGCCGCCCTGCCGATCAGGAGGCAAAGAACTTGGAAGTGATTAAGAAAAAGGGTATTGTACCGCCTACCAATTGCTCGGCCTGCCATTATTAATTTCGTTGGTTCGTCTGGTATTCTTGGAAATATCGTTCAGTCTTTTGAACATCGCCCAAATAAATCATGTTTCTTGAATTAGATATTCTGGATTCGTCTGAAAAGGACGAGGTATCCAATCCCGACTTGTCTGTCGAAAAGCCGAAAAGAACTTTTTGGCGGAGCATGGAGCACTTGGAAAGCTCGCCGCAATACAAAGAATTCGTAAAAAGCGAATTCAAAGCAGGTGCATTGGATACAGCGGATATGGTTCCCGGCTCGCGTCGGCGCTTCCTCCAATTAATGGGGGCTTCGGCTGCGATGATGGGTTTGGCTGCTTGCCGTAAACCGTTTGAAAAGGTATTGCCCTATACGAGACAACCCGAACAAATCATACCGGGGCGTCCATTAATGTATGCAACGGCCATGCCTTTTGGAGACCATGTACGTCCTGTCTTGGTCGAGAGCCATGAAGGGCGGCCCACGAAAGTGGAAGGCAATCCGGATCATCCCCAGAGCAAAGGGGTGGGAGCAACAAGTCCATTTGAACAGGCTTCTATCCTCAATATGTTTGACCCTGAACGGATTCGATTGCCGAAGTTCAAAGGCCAATCTTCTAATTGGAATAAATTCCAACAAGAAGTTGTATCTGACCTTGCCGGAAAGCGGGTAGCCGTACTCGCGCCCAGTCTTGCTTCCCCCACCTTGGCTGCCCTGCTCGCTACTGCACGGAACAATGGTTGGACGTCTTATACCTATGATGCGGCGGGTGATGATGTGGAGGCCTTGGGTTATCAAATGGCGTTTGGACGTGCTTTACGGCCAGTATATCAGTTTTCACAGGCCAAGGTGATTGTAAGCTTGGATGCTGACTTCCTTGCTGCTACAGACAAAAACATGGTTCATAATGCACGCGAATTTGCCGCAGGGCGTCGCGTGATGTCGCCTAATGATGAGATGAGCCGGCTCTATGTTGTGGAAAGTGCTTACACCACAACGGGAGGTATGGCGGATAACCGCCTTAAACTACGTTCGTCGGAAGTCCCTGCTTTTGCGGCTGCACTTGCAGCGGCTACAGGAGTTGTGGCGGCTGCACCGAAGGCTACCGCATTTGCGAATCATCAGTGGGTAAAGGAAATCGCTTCTGACCTTCGCCGAAATGCGGGCAAGGCCGTGGTTGTGGCCGGAGCCAATCAACCGCCCGTTGTTCATGCTTTGGCCGCTGCCATAAATAGTACATTGGGTGCTTTTGGTACTACGGTTACGCTTTATGACCATCCGGCTGGCAGTACCTTGGTTCCTCAAATGAATCAGTTAGGGGCCTTGACGGCAGCAATGAAAGCAGGCCAAGTGGATGTATTATTAATGTTGGGTGTAAATCCTGTTTATAATGCACCGTCCGATTTAGATTTTACAGCAGCCTTGAAAAAAGTCCCCGTTTCGGTTCATGCGGGTCATCTTATGGATGAGAGTGGTCAGGCTGCCACTTGGCATTTACCTTTGTCTTATTATTTGGAAGCATGGGGAGATGGCCTTTCTTACACAGGCGTTCGTTCTATTATCCAACCCCTTATTGCACCGCTTTGGGATAGCAAATCCGATATTGAGTTGGTCAACTGGATGTCAACAGGTACGCAGAAAAGCGGATTCGATCTTGTTAAAGCAGCCAATAGCACCGTTAACTGGGAAAAAACGTTACATGATGGCTTTGTAGAAGGAACTGGCTTTGTAGCGAGTACCGTTGGAGTTGCTAATATTCCTGCGGAAGCCTTAAATACGATCAATACAGTTGATAAAAATACAATTGAGGTGGTATTTAAACCTCATTTGGGATTATATGACGGAGCCTTTTCCAATAATGCTTGGATGCAGGAATTGCCTGAACATATTACCAAAATTGTTTGGGACAACGTTGCTGTGATGAGTCCTTCTACAGCTCAACGGCTTGGCTTGAGTGTTGTAAACAAATCCGGAAACCACTATGTGGATACCATTAGCTTGAAAGTGAACGATCGGAGCATCAGCATTCCGGTCTGGATGGTGCCGGGATTTGTGGATAACTCTATTTCGGTCTCGTTAGGCTATGGCAGGCAAATAAAATCAGATAACGAGATGTGGTCGCATGATTTCTTCTCTAAAGAAGTAGGAATCTATCAAAATGGACCTGTTTGTAATGGCATTGGGGTATCGGTAGAGAAATTACGCACCTCTCAAGCCATGCAAATTGGCTTACATGCCGAAGTGGCCAAAACTGGAGAAACCTATCAGATTGTAACCACCCAAGATCATGGGGCCTTGCCGGAAGATTGGGAATCTCAAGGAGCCGTTCAGCACCAACAAAATCGCCGTATTGTGCGGATGCAGTCGCTGGAAGAGTATAAAAAGAAGCCTCGGTTTGCCAAAGATTATGAGCATAAAGTGGATGGAAAAGAAGTGAACTGGAGTCAGTATCCTTCTTTGTGGGAAGATGAACGTGCCGATATTCAAGAACATGTTTCAACCAGTCCTTGGTATCAGTACCAGTGGGGAATGGTCATAGACCTAAATACGTGTACGGGGTGCTCTGCCTGTATAACGGCATGTCAGAGCGAAAATAATATTCCAGTTGTGGGCAAAGAACAGGTATCTATGGGGCGGGATATGTACTGGATGCGTCTCGACCGATATTTTTATGGAGAGCAAGAAGACCCTGGCATGGTGATTCAGCCGATGCTTTGTCATCATTGCGAAAATGCACCTTGTGAACAGGTTTGCCCCATCAATGCGACCTCTCATTCACCAGACGGGTTGAATGAGATGACCTATAACCGTTGCGTTGGAACCCGTTATTGTGCGAATAACTGCCCGTATAAAGTACGTCGGTATAATTTCTTGAACTGGACAAAAGACCTTCCTGCAACCGTGCAAATGACCAATAACCCCAATGTTACTGTTCGTTTCCGTGGGGTAATGGAAAAATGTACCTTCTGTGTACAACGCATTCGTGAAGCCGGACTTGATGCCCGTCGAGAGCAAAAAAACCTTAAAGAAGGGGATTTTCTCACTGCCTGTCAACAAGTGTGTCCTTCGCAAGCGATTACGTTCGGTAATATTCGCGATAAAAACAGTGCCGTTGCCAAGATGAAAAAGCATGACCGTAATTATGAGGTACTTGCTGATTTGGCCAACCGCCCACGTGTTTCCTATTTCGCCCGTATTACCAACCCCAATACGGCGTTGAAAGGTCCTGAATATCGTGATGGGGTACACCATCATGAAGAGCATACCGAGCACGCCTAAAAATTTAGAAAGCCTCCAACCGTAAACACAGCATACCCAAAACGCGCATGAGCAATCTTGCAACACATACGTCCTACGATCCACCATTGGTTGATGGAAACCCGTCTTTCCACGACATTACGGAGTGGGTGTCGGTCCATAACGAACGGAAAGCCAAACCCTATTGGTGGGCTGGATTTTCAATCGCTGCCATGTTGACCATCATGTTAGTGACCTGCTTCCTATACCTGTTTTGGAATGGGATTGGGGTTTGGGGGAACAACAATCCGGTCGGTTGGGCTTGGGACATCGTAAACTTTGTGTTCTGGGTCGGTATTGGTCATGCGGGAACCTTGATCTCTGCGGTACTTTTCCTGTTTCGTCAGGAATGGCGGACGGCTATCAACCGTTCAGCCGAGGCCATGACCATTTTCGCCGTTATCTGCGCCCTCATCTTTCCGGCCTTCCACATTGGTCGGCAATGGATGGCGTATTATCTGTTCCCTATTCCAGGGCAGATGGGGATGTGGCCTAACTTTAGAAGTCCATTGCTCTGGGACGTATTTGCCGTAGGTACATACTTCACTACTTCCCTTATTTTCTGGTACACAGGTCTTATCCCAGATATTGCCACCTTAAGGGACCGTGCAAAATTGGGCAGTTTGCGCCAAAAAACCATGGCCTTCCTTTCGTTAGGTTGGTCTGGAAGCATGAAAAATTGGCTCCATTACGAAAAAGCCTATACTATTTTTGCAGCGCTATCCACCCCGCTGGTTCTGTCGGTACACTCGGTAGTTTCGTTTGACTTTGCTGTATCACAGCTTCCAGGATGGCATACCACGATCTTCCCGCCATACTTTGTTGCGGGTGCCATTTTCTCCGGATTTGCCATGGTAGCCACATTGCTTGTGCCGCTCCGAAAATTGTATAACCTAGAAAACATCATTACCATCCGCCACATCGAAAAAATGAATATCATCATTTTGGTGACGGGTTCCATGGTAGGGTTTGCATACATGATGGAGTTTTTTATGGCGTGGTATTCTGGTGTTCAATATGAAATTTACGCCTTCGTAAACCGGGCTTTTGGCCAGTACTGGTGGGCATATTGGACGATGTTTACTTGCAACGTTGTTACTCCGCAGCTATTCTGGTTTAAAAAACTCCGAACCAGCATGACCGCCACCTTTGTCTTGTCAATCTTCGTCAATATAGGGATGTGGTTTGAGCGGTTCGTGATAACGGTTACATCGTTGCACCGTGATTTTCTGCCGTCCTCGTGGGATTATTACAGTCCGACGATAATAGATATCCTCACGTTCATAGGTAGTTTTGGGTTGTTCTTCTTCCTGTTCTTTATCTTTATGCGTCACCTGCCAGTAATTGCTGTAGCCGAGGTGAAAATGATTCTACCCCAATCAGATCCGCATTTTTATGAAGACCATGCCGGAGATGGGCATCATTCTCATGAGCCGACACCAACGGTGAAACCGAGTCATTCCTAAATTTTATCGTTCACAAGACACAACCGCTTAGCATATTACTTTTATGGCAGCAGCAGTTAAAACCGCCCCGCCACTTCGCTTTACCGGAGTCGTTGCCGAGTTTGCGAATCCCAAAACATTAACCGATGCCGCGAAGCAAGTACGTGAAGCAGGGTTCAAAAAATGGGATTGTTACACGCCTTTTCCGATTCACGGATTAGACAAGGCAATGGGGCTTAAGCCTTCGCCTTTGGGATACATTGTTTTTGTCGGAGGACTAACCGGATTATGCTTGGCTCTGCTAATGATGTGGTGGATGAACTCCTACGATTATCCCGTCAGCATCAGTAACAAACCACTTTTTTCGGTATGGCCAGTGATTCCGGTCATGTTTGAATGTACGGTGTTGTTTTCGGTTTTCACCAACATTGGTACGATGCTGGCTTTAAACAACTTGCCGAAGCCATACAATCCACTATTTAATGTGGCCGAATTTGCACGGGTGACAGATGATAAATTCTTTATCTACATTGAGTCCGGCGATGATAAATATGATGACCATAAAACAGAATCATTCCTCAAAAGCATTGGCGCCGTTCAGGTAGAAGCCGTGCCAGAGTATGAATGATTTGGTTTACTACCAGAACCTACAGCATCTTTCCAGAAACCTGTATTCGTAAGACAACATAATGAGGAATATTTTTGCCATCGGTTTAGGGCTGACCATGCTGGTACTTGCTGGTTGCAGAGGTACTACAAGCGATCAACCCCCGATTCATCTGAACCTGAACATGGATTTTCAGGAAAAGTTCAAAGCGCAATCGGATAACCCTCTTTTCAAAGATGGGCGTTCTATGCGGATGCCCGTTGAAAATACTGTCGCTCGGGGCAGTCATCTGGCGACCGAAGCCGATCGTACCGTTAAGACTGGAAAAGATGCTTCTGGCGGTTTTGTACAGAACAACCCTTTGACGATTGATGCCGCACTTTTGAAACGAGGACAAGAGCGTTTTCATATTTATTGTGCGCCCTGTCATTCGGAAATTGGTGATGGTAAAGGAGTGATCGCGGTATATGGTCAACGCTCCAATGGGTACACCATTCCGGCGTCGGTACACCAAGACCGATTGCGTCAGGAGCGGGACGGCTATCTCTATGACGTGATCTCTAATGGGATTAACAACATGCCTGGATATGCCGCCCAACTTCCAAACGCTACCGATCGTTGGGCGATTGTGGCATGGGTTCGGGTACTTCAACGTAGCCAGTATGCGAATGAATCTGATGTACCTGCCGAAGAAAAAGCTAAAATTCGTAAGTAAATAAACCGTTTGCCTTAAAGACTGCCAACTATGAGTACGAAATATCAGTTTACTACCGAGAACAAAACATGGCAATTGCCCATGATTGCAGGTGTTGGTCTCCTTTTGGTGAGCGGCATTTATGGGGTTATCGCGGGCGATATGCATGGCTTTTGGGCATCATATCATGTCGGATTTCTCTTTACGCTGGGGATTACCATTGGAGCATTGTTTCTCGTTATGATCATGACCATCGCCAAAGCGCATTGGCATATTGTCATTCGTAGATTTCATGAAACAATTGCTTGGTCTTTTCCCGTTCTTGCTTTAGCGGGACTACCGATGGTGATTTTACTTTTCACTTCAGACCATCACCCACTTTTTGAATGGGCACATAAAGATGTGGTAGCCAAAGACCTTATCTTACAGGGAAAGTCGGGCTATCTAAACCCAACTTTTTTTGCGATTCGATATGTCATCTATTTCTTTGTGTGGAGTTGGCTTGCTTTTCGGCTGCACAAACTTTCTACCCAGGAAGATGAAAATCCAGATCCAAGCAACCTCAATATAGGACCGCTTACTCGTTTGGGTCTTAAGTTGCATATCGCTGGGACGGGAGAAGTGTTGGAAAATCGTTTAGAGTACTTCCAACTTCGTCGGCTCACCTCTGCATGGGGCATTCCTATCGCGGCGCTCTGCGTAGCTTTTGCTTCTTTCGACTTTTTAATGTCTTTACAGCCACACTGGTTCTCAACCATTTTTGGTATCAACTTTTTTATCGGTGGATGGGTTACCTCACATGCTGTACTATTGCTCATTGCGTTGTATTTTGTCCGTAATGGAAAATTGGCAGATGTGATTTCAGATGAACATTTCCACGATATGGGGAAATTAATGTTTGCCTTCACCGTTTTTTGGGCATACATCGGGGTAAGTCAGGCGTTGTTATACTGGTATGCAAATTTACCTGAAGAAACAATCTTCTACAAGATCCGATTTGAAAGCGGCTGGTTGGGTTGGAGTTGGTTCTTGTTGTTTGGTCATTTTGTGATGCCTTTTTTATTGCTCATTGGTCGTGCCATTAAACGCCGGAAAGAAGCACTTGCAGCAATGGCTGTTTGGTTCTTGGTGATTCATTTTGCGGATTTGTATTGGAATGCTATGCCTGCACTTTACAAAACAGGTCCTCATTATAGCATTCTGGATCTGACTTGTTGGCTTGGTTTTGTCTTCCTTTTTGTAGGACTCTTTTTCTACAAAATTCGGCAACACAGTTTAGTACCTTACAACGATATTTACTTCCAAAAATCGCTCCATTTCCATCAAAGTTTTTAAGGAATAACCCTTTTTACTTTGGGGTAAAACAACAACAAGTATGTCAGAATCTTATCCACGTTATCTACAGGTTGTAGAACCTGAATACGAAGGTCTTGAAGAGTACACCGAGGTACAGGAAGAGGGCATTAGTACAGGTTGGCTCGGGCGAATTGTAGGTGTGATTGTATTTGCCGTAGCTTTGATTTTGGTGGTGGTGTATCAATACATCAATTTTGAGCGCAATGCAGCCAATGATAAACTTTCTACAGGCTATGTTTATGCAGAACAAGCCAAACAACTTGAAAGGGTAGAGCAGAAGCTTAAGCAGTACGCAGTAGTAGATGCGGTAAATGGGAAATATCAAATTCCAGTTGACCGGGCTGCGGAACTGATACTCAGAGAAGCCAAAAACCGATCCGCAACACCCAAAGTGGGAAATTGATTGGCCGCCTTAACGGACCGTGTATGTTTATGAGACACCTTTTAGCCTGTTTGTTTTTGGTTTTAGGTGGGGTGCAGTGGGTCTGGCCGCAAGCATTGGGGAGTGCGCGTACTTTCGGAGATAAAGTCCGTAACGAAGCGCCGCAAATACAAAAAGAAACCGGGATTGAGGAAAAACTTGGGGGATTTCTCCCGCTCGATGCCACGTTTCGAGACGAAGAAGGAAATGTTGTTCAGTTGTCATCCTATTTTAAAGGAGACAAACCTGTTCTTTTAAATTTTGCGTACCATACTTGCGCTCTATTATGCCATTATGTATTAGATGGCATTGTATCGGGGGCCAAAAGCATGCCTTGGACCCCCGGCAATGAGTATGAAGTGGTCTCGATCAGCATACAGCCCACAGAGACTCCCGCATTGGCCAAACGACAGAAAAAAAGTTATATGGCCAAATTAAACAAAGCTGGGGCAGAAAAAGGGTGGCACTTTTTGACTGGTGAAGAAGCAGAAATCCGGAAAGTAGCAGACGCCGTTGGCTTTCGGTACAAATGGGATGAAGCATCCAAGCAGTTTTCGCACTCCGCAGCCATTATGCTCCTAAGTGGGAATGGAAAAGTGAGCCGTTATCTTTATGGCATTCGCTATAGTGGTAAAGACCTACGCAATGGCCTAATGGAAGCAGCCGACGGAAAAGTGGGAACTACGATTGATAAAGTATTCTTGTGGTGTTACCACTATGATCCACAAGAAAAATCGTATGTGTTAAATGCGTATCGCCTCATGCAAATTGGCATGGGAATCGTACTGTCTTTGGTTGCAGTTGGCTTGGTATGGTACTGGAAAAGCGAAACCAGAACAAAGTCTGTTCAACCAGAAGATTTTGTTCGATCCGATAAAATCTGACAAAATAATTGAATTAACCTGAATAGTCGAATGACGCCGAAACACAACAATAACCGCACAATGATAGGAGTCCTGGCTGCCGGGATTCTGGCGATCATCTACATGATCTATGTGATGGTGGCTCCACAAGGGGGACATATTCAAGGGTGGACACCACGTGCTTCATCAACACTGGCTGAAGGAACCGACTGGGTGTTCAACTTTATCAATTACTGGAACTACCTATTCTTCATCGGGGTAGTCGCGGCAATGGGCTATTTTATCTACAAATATCAGCGTAAATCGGATTCCGATCGGACTGAGAAGGTAAAGGACAGCATTGCTTTTGAAATGTTTTGGGTAATATTTCCTACATTGCTTGTGATGGTGGTATTTGTTTTGGGGGCAAGAGATTATATGGGACATCGTGTAACCCCTAAAAACGTGTACGAAATTCAGGCCACGGCATTTCAATGGGGATGGACCTTTACCTATCCCAATGGCGGTACATCTGATAGCCTTGTGGTTCCTGCCAATCAACCCGTCCGGATGGTGATGACCAGTAATGACGTGTTACATAGTTTTTATATCCCTGACTTTCGGGTGAAGCAAGATGTGATCCCTAACCGTTTTACATATGTGTGGTTTAATGCACCTAAGCCCACTCTGAAGTATAGTCGGCCCAATGATTCAACTTTAACGGTCTCTAGCTTAGACCGCAAACATATTCTGCACTGTACCGAGTATTGTGGAACGTCACACTCTGGAATGGATCGGAACGTTCAGGTGATGGCATACAATGACTTTGAAACATGGTTAGAAGAGTTGACCAAAGTAGATGAGTCGGCAGAAGGAGGAAAAAAAGTATTTGAAAGTAAATGTCAGTCTTGCCACTCTGCGGATGGTACGCCGGGAATTGGCCCCACTTGGAAAGGGCTTTGGGGGAGTAATCGGAGTGTAAGCCCGGGCGGTTCTGTTCCGGCTGACGAAAACTATATCCGTGAATCCATTTTGAATCCGGGTGCTAAAGTAGCGAATGGCTTTCCAAATGCGATGACCAATTTTACGGGTCTGATTAAAGATGGCGAAATAAAGGCCATTATCGAATACATGAAAACCTTGAAGTAATCCCTTTATTGAAATTAGGAGAAACATGAGCGTCACCATGATTGAGCCGGGTCAAACAATGCCCGCAATCGAACACCACTACCTGAATGCTGAAAAGGGAATCAAGAGTTGGTTAACAACAGTTGACCATAAGCGGATTGGGATCATGTATCTCATTTCGGTGGTACTCTTTTTTGCCGTAGGAGGTCTGTTGGCAGTATTTGTTCGCTTAGAACTGCTTACGCCAGGACGAACCATAATGGATGCAGCCATGTACAACCGGGTGTTTAGTGCGCACGGGATTGTAATGGTATTTCTATTCATCATTCCCTCTATTCCGGCATCATTAGGAAACTTTTTATTGCCGATCATGATTGGGGCGAAAGATGTAGCCTTCCCAAGACTCAACCTTGCCAGTTTCTATATTTACTGGGCTGGGGGTATTTTAGGGATCATCGGTATGCTTTCAGGATCGGTTGACACGGGCTGGACATTTTATGCACCTTATTCCACCACTACTACAACGGTGGTTTGGATGACGTTAGCGGTCTTTGTTGCTGGTTTCTCGTCCATTCTTACGGGTTTAAATTTTGTGGTGACAATCCACAAGATGCGTGCGCCTGGTATGACATGGACGCGGCTCCCACTCTTCCTCTGGGGCATTTATGCTACGGCCATTATTCAGGTATTGGCTACTCCCGTAATTGGGATTACAATGTTGTTGTTGATGATGGAAAAAGTGATTGGAATTGGCATCTTCGACCCCAAGCTGGGAGGAGATCCCGTTCTATATCAACACTTTTTCTGGTTCTATTCCCATCCTGCGGTTTATATCATGATTTTGCCTGCGATGGGTGTTATTTCGGAATTGATGGCCACTTTTTCTCGACAAAAGATATTTGGTTATAAAGCCATTGCTCTTTCTTCTATGGCCATTGCTTTGGTAAGTTTCTTGGTTTGGGGCCATCACATGTTCGTAGCGGGTCAATCTGAAGTAGCCGCTATTATCTTCTCCGCGATTACATATCTGGTGGGTGTGCCAACAGGGATCAAGGTGATCAGTTGGGTGGGGACGATGTATAAAGGTTCTATCTCGCTACGCGCACCAATGATCTATGCCCAGATGTTTTTGTTTTTATTCACCATCGGTGGATTGACGGGTATTATGCTCGGTTCTCTAAATGTGGATGTTCACCTTCATGACACCTATTATGTGGTAGCGCATTTTCATTATGTGATGATGGGCGGTACCGTTATTGCTTTCCTTGGTGGCCTACATTATTGGTGGCCCAAGATGACGGGAAAAATGTACAATGAATCTCTGGCAAAATGGGCTGCGGGTCTAATTTTTATCGGGTTCAATGTTACGTTCTTTACTCAGTTTATTTTGGGTAGCCAAGGGATGCCCCGTCGTTATTACGACTATGTTCCAGAGTATGCTAGTTTGCATGCCTTTTCAACGTATGGATCTTGGATTTTGGGCCTTGGCTTGTTAATCGCGTTTATTTGCTTTATCCACTCGTTGATTAAAGGAGAGCAAGTAGGCGCAGATCCATGGGGGGGGACTACCCTCGAGTGGCTCACAACTTCCCCTCCGGATGCCCATAACTTTAAGCGAGTACCCTTGGTTACACGTAATCCGTATGACTATGATGCGGCCTATGATGATCTCCTGGGGGATGGAATGGGGGATGGCGCTTCCAGAACGCCCGTTGTAAGCCCCAGTCGTTCTTAAAAAGGCGACCAAACCAATTTGTAATTTTGAAAGATTTTCCGACCAACAAGTTTTATGAGCAGCACAGCAACCGCAATTGATACCGGTCATCACGACCACGATCATGATCATCCGGAATATCTGCAACACCATTTCGTGAGTGCAGACCAGCAGTTCGACTCTGCCAAGATGGGTATTTGGCTCTTTTTGGTGACCGAAGTGCTATTGTTCAGTGGAATCTTTGTGGCATACGCGGTTTTCCGGAACTGGTATCCTGAATCGTTTCACGAGACTTTTTCCACGCTTAACATTGTATATGGGTTTGTGAACACCTGTGTACTGCTCACCTCGTCTTATACGATGGTGATGGCGATCAATAGCATTCAGAATAATCAGGTGGACAAAATGGTAAACTACCTGTTTACAACAGTTGCTCTGGGTTCGGTCTTTATGCTTGTGAAAACCTTGGAGTACAAAGAAAAGTATGATGGTGGTATTTTCTTTTGGCTCTGGGAACCACATGGACATCATTATGAGCATCTGGCAAATGTCGCTTATGCTTCTATTTTTATGAAGCTATATTTTGTGGCAACGGGTATTCATGGCCTACACGTTCTAATTGGAATGTTCCTGTTGCTGTGGGTTGCTTGGAAAGGCAAAGAAGGTCGCTGGTCTTCTGATTATTATAACTATGTTGAAGTATCAGGTTTGTACTGGCATTTGGTGGACATCATTTGGATTTTCCTGTTCCCATTGCTTTATTTAACATCCTGATTTTTAAGGCGTTACGAAAACAGATTTTAAACACTCCAATAATTCCTTTAGTATGGCACACGGACATAGCCACGAAGGCGGCGGACACCACATTATTCCGCAAAGCGTTTTAAGAAACACCTTTCTTGCGCTTTTAGTTCTCACACTAATTACTGTTGGGACTTCCATGTTTTTGCATGCAGTACCCTCATTAGGATTCCTTGGTATTCCACTCGCTATTCTACTGGCTACGGGAAAGGCCAGTCTGGTAGTTATGTACTTTATGGGCATTAAGTACGACAAACCCATAAATGGCGTTATTGCGGTTGGCATGGTGCTGTTTGTGATCATTTTTATGGTATTTACCATGTTAGAC
Source organism: Bacteroidetes Order II. bacterium (assembly GCA_016788705.1). NCBI lineage: Bacteria > Pseudomonadati > Bacteroidota > unclassified Bacteroidota Order II. > Bacteroidota Order II. bacterium. Next base: position 42,281 of record JAEUSQ010000065.1, on the reverse strand, counting down.
ACAACCACCCGGAAAGCATTCGGAGACCGGTTTGGGACCACCAAGATGGAAGATGCTGAACATTGGAAAGAATTAAAAGCGCGCGAAAAAGAAATTTTGGAAGGCGCAAAAAAAGTGCCTTTGACCCCCGCAGATTATCAACGCTTGGGGGCGGCCCCCGTAGATACAACTGCCAAACAATAAAGAATTTTTGTTATATGGGGGCTTGATTACGCGGTGATATGGTGTTAAACTGTATCACCGTATTTTATTTGTGGAATGGCAACTTTTGTATTTTTGTTTATCCTGATGTTTGCCCCAGTATTTTTCATTATACTGGCTTGGTTTCTTACATCGGTTTTTCGCTTGTACTTCCCGGAAAAGATGTTACCGATCCATTACGATCCAGCTTGGCGGCGGCGCGAGGCTACCCGAAAAGGCTTAATGGTTCCCGTGGGCGTTCAAGATATTTTTGAGGACCAGCTACGACTTAGGCGGGAAAGACCTCCTGTATATTATGAATATGATGGAGGTCCTTCTGAGGGATTTCCGACAGAATGGGAGTGCGAGTTGTGGGAAAGGAGAAATTGAGACTTTTATATCACAATGATTCCGAAAAACCTAACGTTTTGGCCAACACCTGCTCAGATCATCTTCTGTGCCAAAGCATCTAACAAAAATGTGCTTATTTGTTGATAACCCTTCTGAAGGACAGTTTTAATGGGCACATTTTTGGATTCACCGATAGCCACTTTTGTTACATAACACGGCACACCATTAGAGGCGGCAACAAATACAATGGCATAGGACTCCATATCGCTGAGGTCGGCAATTTTTTGCCAGTACACCCGATCTTTTGGATCTTTTGAAACGTGTTCTTGGGTTACCAAAATGCCTTCTTTAAGGTGCTTAAACGGGGTTTCTAAGGAAAGTCGGGGATAAATGGGCATGGTGAACTCACTTCGGTCTCCTTCAAAGACTTGGGTACAAGCAATAAATTCGTTATTCTCAAATTGCGGATTGTATTTGGTAGCAGTTCCAATATGAAGAACTTTAGACGGCTTGGTACTTTTAATAATCTGTTCCGATCTTAAGGTTGCCTTAATTTTTCCAACCCCAGTAATGGCCACAATCAGGTTGTTGTCCTGATCATATTGACCCTCGGTGAGGCCATCAAAACGTCCGGCATGATACTGTTTAAGAAAATATTGTGCCTCCTGCTGGGTTGAAAAGATAATGGCTGTCATAATGATATTAATTACTTCCGAGGATACAAAAAAAGATATTATGAAAGTAATAGACATCATTCAGCGTGCCAAAAATCCCTTGGTCTCATATGAAATTATTCCCCCAAAACGTGGTGGAACTATTCAACAGATATTTGAACTGATTGAACCTTTGCAAAAATACACTCCGCCGTTTATAGATGTGACGAGTCATGCAGCGGAGGTTCAGTTCGAGGAATTGGCAAACGGGGTGGTTAAACGAACGGTGAAGCGTAAACGTCCTGGAACATTGGGACTTTGTGCCGCAATCAAGAGCAAGTTCGGAATTGAGACGGTTCCCCACTTGCTTTGTGAAGGATTTACCAGAGAGGAAACGGAGGATGCTCTGATTGAGCTAAACTATCTTGGCATTCAAAATGTTTTGGCGTTACGGGGAGACCATCATGGATTTTTAAAACCGCTTGCTAGTAATCGGTCAAGAAATACTTATGCAGCCGATTTGGTTCATCAGATTACCGCGATGAATAGAGGAGAATATTTGGAAGAAATGTTGGATGCTGCCAAAACAGATTTTTGTATTGGGGTGGCGGGTTATCCGGAAAAGCACTTTGAAGCGCCCAATATGCAGCGGGATATTCAGCATCTTAAGCTAAAAGTGGAGGCGGGTGCAGATTATATTGTGACGCAGATGTTTTTTGAGAATCGTCATTTTTTTGCCTTTGTGGATGCCTGTAGGGCAGCAGGTATTACGGTTCCCATTATTCCGGGTCTAAAGGTACTGACAAGTAAAACCCATCTTAAATCATTGCCAAAGAGTTTTTATTTAGAATTACCGGAACCCTTGGTGATGGAAGTGGAAGCTGCAACAAAAGAGCAAGTGCCCGAAATTGGAATGCGTTGGGCGATACGTCAGGCGGAAGAATTACTCTCGAATGGGCATAATGTCCATTTCTACATCATGCAACAAGCCAAACATATTGTACCTGTGGTGGACATGCTTCATAAGATGGCATAGGATAGGCAGGTGTCTGGTTAATAATAAAAATGGCGTACTTGTCATAAGGTTAACAAGTACGCCATGGATATTTCTTGTTTACGTGTACTATTTGCCGGAAAGTTTTCCGTTGGAAAGGTTGCCGATTCCTTTCTTGCGCATAGCTGCTTCTATGTCTGAAACCGAACGGGGTGCAATACCAGACAAGAGCTTCAACCCGTCTTTCGTGGCAAGGTAATCATCTTCAATCCTTACGCCAATATTCCACCACTTAGGGTCCACGTCTTCAGATGGTTTGATATAAATACCTGGCTCGATGGTAAAGACCATGCCTTCTTCGATTTTATTGCCGCCCCAATCATGCACATCTAATCCAATATGGTGCGCAACTCCGTGTAGGGTGAAATTCCGGAACTTGCTACGTTCTTTTAGTAGCCCCATTTCCATCAACCCATCAGCAATGACATTGTGTGCTACGATAGACAATTGATTGAGCGGAGTGCCGATTTTGCCTGCCTCGGCAGCGGCATTTTGTGCCTTCAAACACAATTCGTAGATGGCTTTTTGTTCAGGGGTGAATTTCCCGTTTGCGGGGAAGGTTCGGGTAATGTCGGCGGTATAGCCCATATATTCGGCAGCGGCATCAATTAAGACCATGTCTCCATCTTTGATCTGACGGCGATTGGTATTGTAGTGGAGGATGGTGGTGTTTTCACCGCTTCCAACAATGGACGGATATCCGGGGAAGGCAGCACCGTTTAGTTGATATACATATTCAAGCACTGCTTCTAATTGGTACTCAAACATGCCTGGCTCTGCGCTTTGCATGGCTTCAAGGTGTGCCGTAGCCGAAATGTCTATGGCTTTTTGGAGAACTTGCATTTCTTCCGGTTGCTTAATGCCGCGAAGGTCTCGTAGAATTTGTGGCAAGAGATCGCGGTTAGGGGCAAGTTTTCGTTCGGTAAACTGTGTTTTTAGATAAGTAATGGTCTTGGTAATGACAGGCATCCAACGTGGGTTGGGTGCATCAGCGCCTTCCAGACCATCTTGAAAAGGCATGTGGTATATTTTGAACTTATTGCTTTCCAATAACTTCCCAACCACTTCCTCGAATCGGGTATTGTCTATAGCGTGGGCAACGCCCAATTCCTTGATTGCCCGATCTGCTCCAAAAAGACGTCCGTTCCACGTTTCGGTTTGAGGGTTTCTGGGGGGGACAAAAAGTATTTCTTTTACCGTTTTGCCATCCACTTCTACGCCACTGGGTGCAAGGAGCAAAAAGGTTCCTTCTTCATGAGAGCCCGTGAGGTAATAGGTGTTCCTGTCTGGTTGGTATTCAAAATCGGTATCGTTAGAACGATTGCGGAGCGGATTGTTTAGGAAAAGTGCAAGGGCATCTGGCGGTAATTTGGCCATAACGGCTTCGCGGCGGTTTTTGGTGAAGGCCGCCGAGAGGCCCACGTCATAGCGTGCCGGATAGTCCGGTATGGTAGGTTGAGCAAATACCGGTACAGATACCGACAGTGCAATCAAAAGAAAAAAGAGTCGTTTCATTGGATAATAAATTTGGGATTGTGACGAATGAAAGACTGAAATATACAGTATTAGGTTACGCAATTGCACATCTGTGAACGCAAAAGGAAGAAGGGGCGTAAAAAGAATATAATAGCCGTAAAAAATAGGACATTGCTCTTTGCTATGTAAATGGTTTATAGGTAAAAATTAGTCCGATTACCCTTCTTTACGTGGTACAAACGATGTGTTTTCCCGAAGTATGTGGAGCAATTTGTCGTGGATGCCACCAAATCCGCCATTAGACATAATGAGCACGACATCACCTGGGCGAACCATTTGAACAAGGGCAGGAAGGAGTGCCTCGGCATGGGGGAAATGTGCGGCGCTGATGCCAGATGCACCAATACGATCGGTTACCTGTTGTACATCCATAAAATTAGCAGGGTCATCGTTATGGCGCAAGGGCGGTGCACTGATGAAAACAGCATCGGCGTGGTGAAATGCCTGTGCGTAGGCATCTTCAAAAACCTTTCGTCGGCTAGAGTTAGAACGAGGTTCAAAAACAGCAATCACCCTTCGACTGGGCCAGTGCTCCCGTATGGCGGAGAGGGTGGCTTCAACCGCAGTGGGGTGGTGGGCAAAATCATCTATTACAACCACGTCATTTTCGATACCGCGCACTTCCTGACGCCGCTTCAGTCCTTTAAAGGATAAAAAGGCAGCGGCAATTTCTTCAGGTGTTAAGCCTTCTGCCAGCGCAATGGTCAAAACGCCGAGAGCATTGGTCAGGTTGTGTTTACCGGACATCGGAAAAAACATTTCAGTAAGAGGTAACCCATCCACGATAGGCGTAAAAAATTGTCCTCCATCTACAGGTCGGATGTTGATCGCAGATACATGATTCTCCTTGAAATGTACTCCATAATAGCGGATCTGGGCTTGGGTAAATGGGGCAATGTTCCGTACAGCCTCTTCGTCGCCACAAAGTGCCAAAGTTCCTTTAGGGTTCACAATTCCTGCAAATTGTTCAAATGCCTCGCGATACATCTCCCAGGAGTCGTAGATATCTGCATGGTCATACTCCATAGCCGTCACAATGGCGCATGTGGGCTGATAATGCAGGAATTTTGGACGTTTGTCGAAATACGCACTGTCGTATTCGTCTCCTTCGACGATAAAATGAGTACCTTTTCCAACCTGATAGCTGGTTCCGGTGTTGGTCATCACACCCCCCACCAGGTATCCAGGGTCTTTGCCCGCATGGAGGAATGTATGTGCCAGAATACCCGTTGTGGTGGTTTTTCCATGCGTTCCTGCCACAACCAAGGCACGTTTGTCTTTGAGGAAGAAGTGGGCAAGGGCTTCTGGAAAAGACTGTTGTACCAACCCTTTTTGGCGTGCATACTGGGCTTCTGGGTGGGTAGGAATACAGGCATTGCCCGTGATAATCAAGTCGGGCGGGGGGGTCAAATGGGCTTCATCATAGCCTTCATGGAAGTCCACGCCCATCTCGCGCAGTCGTGTACTCATCGGAGGCCATGCGGCCTCATCTGCGCCAGATACATGGTAGCCAGCCTCTTTGAACAATCCTGCCATCGAGCCCATTCCTGTGCCGCAAATACCAATAAGATATACCGATTGGATTTCGGAAGCAGGGGGAACTTCGGGTCTTTGAAATATGCGAAGATGGGCATCCGGAAAGTCGGACAATGCTCTCATAATGGTTAGAAAAAACGTGTTTGTAAATTATGAACCTATGGCTTGTGCCAAAAGAGCTTGAAAGGCCAGTAGGCTTTGTTCACCCTGTACGCCTACCATCACCGATCCGTCTTTACGAATGACATAAGTGGTTGGGAGGACATCGGAAAGGGATGGATCCAGAAAAGACAGGTCTTGGTCTGGTGCTTGGCTATCTAATTGCCTGAACGTAAGTTTAAGGTTGTTTTTTTTAAGGAATTGCTGTACCTCTGCACCCTTATCTACGGGGTCATCTAATGACAAGGCCAAGACCGCCACATCGGGATTTTTTTCTGCAAAGGTGGCCAAGGCAGGTAATTCACGGATGCAAGGCGGACACCAAGTGGCCCAAAGGTTTAGAAAGACCACCTTGCCTTTTTGTTCTCCAATCCATTTTTTTACTTCAGGGCTGGAAATCAGTAGTTGGGTCTGTTGCTTGGCTTGAGATCCGGGCGGTTGTGGTTGGGTAGAATCTGTACAGCTTGTTAGCGTCGTCAAAAGAAAGATTACACCAAGGGTGAGGGGGTGAAACCGAATTATGCGTCCCATTTTTGTTTAATTAAAGTCGTTAAAGATTGATGGTAAGGACAAACTAAATTACGTAATTTTCAGATCATCCAAACCATCCTATTCTCATATCCATATGAACCTATTACGGAAAACGCTTTATTGGAGCTTGCTGGTCTTCTTTCCCCCATTGATGTGGGCACAGACAGGGGCCAATGCCTCCGAAGCAGGACGCGCCCTTTTACTGCGTGCGGTGCAATATTGTGGATCGCCAGAGGCCTTCAAATCCCTAAAAGTTTTACAGGTTCAGGCAACTTCCAAAATGTTTCAAACGGCTCCCCCAGTAGAAGTCAAGACCGATCGTGTGCAAGTTTTTCCGACCCGTGTGGCCACCCGTATGTATATGACGGGACAATTGGCCTCCGAAATTCTAGTCGGCGAACAGGCTTTCCACGTGGTGAATGGGGTACGATTTGAATTACCTCGTGCCGAGGCCCGGCGGATGCGTTCCTTGTTGTGGGCCGAATTGCCATTCCTTTTCATACATGCCAATGACCCGTCTCTTAAGGTTGAATTTGCTGGTACAAGTACCGTCGAAGAAAAACCTGTGGACGTTGTGCTCATTCTCCCACCAGGGGAAAAAGAGGTGGTTCAGCTCTATTTGGAAACCGAAACAGGCCGCCCCATTACCTTGATTTTGGCAGACCAAAGCAACCCGCAACGATCCGCAGTTTATTGGAATTTCGGAGATTGGCGCAAAACGGGTGGCCTACGTTTGCCGCATAAAGTTACGTTATTTACGAATGATAAAGCCATTCAGGAAACCCAATGGGATGCTGTTATGATCAATCCTGAAGTGGATGAAGCCATTTTTACGGGTAATTCAGATGAATAAAGTGCGGCATTGTTTGGCTTCTCACTTGTCTATGTATGGGATGGGTATGCTTCTGGTTTTGGTTGGTATTACAGGATGTCGGCCCTCAAATCCTCCTGAAGCAAAAGAAATCCTTTGGCAAGCCCGAAAAGCACATGGGTCCGAAATGCTCAAACGTGCAATTGTGCGGTTCGTGTTCCGAGGAAAATCTTTTGAGGTTCGACGCTTTGATGGGTTATTTCTCTACAAAAGACGTTATACAGACGCTGCTGGAACGGTAGAAGAAACCCTGTCGAATAGTGGCATCACCCAATCCATCAATGGCAAACCGCAGCTACTAGATGAAAAGGTAAAAGCGAAAATAGAAACTGATCTCAATTCGGTGGTTTATTTTGCTTTGTTGCCATTCAATTTAGCGGACGAAGCAGTACAGTCGGAGTATTTGGGGCAGGCAGAAATAGCAGGTGAACCATATCACAAGATTGAAGTTCGTTTTACCCCCTCCAATGGTGGCAAAGATTGGCAAGATCGGTATATTTATTGGTTCCATCAAAGTAGCGGTACGATGGACTACTTGGCTTACTATTATCATACCAATGAAACCGGATCACGTTTTCGTAAAGCGGTTCGGGTGCGTGATCGGTTGGGGGTACGTTTTGCGGACTACGAGAACTATGCGGATACCGAAAATACAGATCAGAAAATTCGTGAAGATTTGGTGTCTTTTCCAGTACGATTTGAACAAGGTAGGTTAAGGTTGCTTTCTGAGGTGAATCTGGAAGAGATTTCGGTTGTTCCATTGACCCAATCATGGTCCCCGGTGGAGGCGACCCATTGAGTTCGGACAATGCGAATAGTATATTTACAGGGATTTAACGTAAAGTCTAATACGGGCAATGTCTGGAAAAAAACCTTTTGGCTTTCGATAACGATACCCACCCCAATCAATCCACCAAAAAAACAGGAACCATTATGAGGTTGAATCGCTCTTTTATTATGCTGGGTATGCTCAGTTTGATTTTGTGGACAAGTGGGTGTAATCTGTTCAAGCGTAAACCGGTTACAAATTCTAACGGGAGTGGAAGTGCGGTGGTTAATCCGCCGCCCACGACGGTAAATCCACCCATGCAGCAAACCGTTTATGTGGGCACTTTCGATGACATTCGGACAGGTGGGATGTCTTTTGCTACGAGTCCGTCGTTTAGTCAGGCACGTTCGGCATTGTTATCGCGCTTTCCTAAAGTTCGCTTAGTAGCTCTGCAAACCCTTGCAGCAGAGAATTTAGACAGTGTTAAACTTTTGATTTTGCACGTTTTAAAAGGTCAACGTCAACAGATGACGGCTTTAAGCGTTGCAGAGCGGCAAAACCTGATCAATTTTGTGGCCAACGGAGGTTCGGTTTTGGTAATGACGGATCATATTGACTTTAATGATGCCAACCAGAGCCTGCTGACACCCTTCAATATGAGTAGCAGAGGAGTGGTGCGGGACATGAGTGTGGTTACGGTGACTTCACCCAGAAGCAATGCCGTTACCAATGGCCGTTTTGGGATTGTAAATAGTTTTTCGCAAAATTGGTCTGGTGGCTTTTCACGTGTGCCTTCAAATGCCCTTCGCATTGCTGGAAACCAGCAAGGAGATGCTTTGGTGGTCTTTGAACCCCGTGTGATCTCGAACATCGCGGGTGCAGCTGTTTTTTTCTCTGATGTGAGCAGTTTTGTTGATGATAAAGCAACAGGGCTGTATAGTACCAACGAAGTGCTATTTCTGAATACCATAGATTATTTACTGGGGGCGGCCCGTTAAAAACAACCAATTTTGAAAGCGGTTCGAGAGAGCCGCTTTTTTTATGTATGACCCAGTTATCCTTTCCTGCTTTTGTTCAAAAAGCACTTGATGATTTCTTGGAACCGCAAGAAGAAATTCGCTTTGCCGATTCAAGCGTTCGGGAAGCCATGTTACTTGACCTCCGAAAACCGCTCTTTCTGGCATTGGCATGGCTTGTATTTATTTTGGTTTTTTTATGGCTGCTCAACCCCGATTGGCCGCCAAGGTGGGGTGAATTTCCTACGTTCCCCAATTGGGTTGGAATAGGACTTGTTTTGTGGTCTATTGGGCGACTGCTCTGGATGCTCGAAATGGCCTATGAAGAAGTATGGTATTTTGTGACAGACCGCCGATGCATTGTTGTTGCAAAGGGCCATTTTATCACACATACCGATGACCTGTTTCCTGACCCAGAAACCGAAATTCGAGTGGAAGTACACCCAAATGGATGGGGAGAGGTGTTTTTTGAACGACTTCGCGAGGAAGACGATCATCGAAAGGTAGATTTGGAAATGTGTTTTTTTGGGATTCGTAACTATGTTGATGCGAAAAAAGCGTTGAAGGTGCTGTTGTTATCGGACCAATATGTGGGTAACAATCCGCTTAAATGAATTGTCTGTTTATTCGTTGAGGCATTTTAGGCTATTTGCAACGGTCTTTTGAGCATAATTAGTGTTTTCTGACTTGTTTTTTTGCTCTTTGACGGATACCACCCGTCTTCATGACCTTCGCGGGACGATGCCGGATGTACATTTGGCCGAAGAGAAAGCGGTTTATGGGTTTGGTAGCACTATCTGTACTACCAAACGTGGTGATAGACCATGATTGTTTTTGCGTCTAAAGGTATGGTCATTGATCGCAAAACCTGTAACCATAATCCGGGAATATGGTCTTTGATTTGCCAACGTGGATAGTATAGTCTCTTAAGATTTTCGGTGGGATGAAAGTCCGTCTCAGAGGCTATGGTTGGAAAGGCACGATGAAGCGCTTATTCATCGTGCCTTGTTTTTTTGTTACAAATCAGTGATACAACCCTCGCTGGCATTTTCTACATTCTTGATATATTTCCACAAATAGCCGCTCGAAACCCGGTAGGGTGGTTTGTTCCAAGCCGCTTTTCGGGTTGCGAGCACTTCTTCTGAAATTTCGACAGAGATGCTGTTGTTTTTTGCATCGAGCACAATGATATCGCCATCTTGGATGAGAGCGATTTCGCCTCCTTCCATCGCTTCGGGTGTCACATGGCCGACCACGAATCCGTGGGTTCCGCCCGAAAAGCGCCCGTCGGTAATTAGGGCTACCGAGTCACCCAAACCAGCACCCATAATGGCCGATGTAGGTTTCAGCATTTCGGGCATACCGGGTCCACCTTTTGGTCCAACGTATCGGATCACGACGACGTGCCCCGGTTTAACAAGGCCATCATAGATGCCATTATTAAGATCGGCCTCTGAGTCGAAGCAAATGGCTTTTCCGACAAAACGATCGCCTTCGTGCCCCGTTATTTTTGCTACAGCTCCTTCTTTTGCAATATTACCATACAAAATCTGAATGTGCCCTTCTGATTTAATGGGATTTGAAAGCGGGCGAATCAGGTCTTGGTCTTCCGGAAAATCTGGAACATTAGTTAGGTTCTCGGCAACGGTTTTTCCTGTAACCGTTAAACAACTTCCGTCTAATAAGCCTTCGCGGAGCATGAATTTCATCAAAGCAGGAATGCCCCCAATTTGAAAGAGGTCTTCCATGAGGTACTTGCCGCTGGGTTTCATGTCTGCAAGCAGCGGAGTGGTGTTTGAAATCTGTTGGAAGTCATCCATGCACAGTTCAATGCCTCCTGTTCTGGCAATAGCAATTAGGTGTAAAACGGCATTGGTGGAGCCACCCAGCACCGTAATCACCTTCATGGCATTAAGCAAAGAGGCACGTGTAATAATGTCTTTTGGTTTTATATCTTGTTCAATTAGCAACCTGATTGCGTCCCCCACTGTTTGGCATTCACGCCTTTTTGCTTCGCTTCGTGCTGGGCTGGAAGAACTGAAAGGCAGGCTCATGCCCATCGCTTCTATGGCCGAGCTCATGGTGTTTGCTGTGTACATACCCCCACAAGCGCCCGGACCGGGGCAGGCATTTTTGATGATTTCGCGGTAGTCTTCTTCATTAATTTTGCCCTGAAGTTTTTTACCATATGCTTCGAATGCCGAAACAATGTTTAGTTTTTCCCCTTTATAATGACCACCACTGATGGTTCCGCCATACACCATAATGGCGGGGCGATTCATCCGAAGCATGGCCATGATTGCACCCGGCATATTTTTATCACATCCGGCGGTAAAGAGCAGGCCGTCATAAAAATGCGCGCCCGTGATAGATTCGATGGAGTCGGCAATAATTTCGCGGGAAGGCAGCGAATAGCGCATTCCGTCGTTGCCATTGGTAATTCCATCACTAACACCAATGGTGTTAAAGATGAGACCTACCATGCCGGCTTCCTGTACACTTTTCTTTTGCAAAGAAGCAAACATGGCAAGGTGCATATTGCAAGGATTACCATCGAAGCCCGTGCTTCCAATGCCAATGAATGGCTTGTCAAGGTCTTCATATGGAACACCAGAGCCGATGATCATGGATTGGGCAGCGGGTAGGGATTCGTCTTGGGTAAGCAAGCGACTATACTTGTTGAGCGTTTTTTCGGACATGGGTTATGGAGGTCAAGGTTCTGTATGAATGCATTTACCAAAGATAAGACCGTTCACCTGCAAAAACGATGTGAGGTAAAAAAGAAGAAAGCGGCCTTCTTTTGGAAAGTCGCTTTCAAGGGTGTCTGTTTACGTATTTTTTACCGTGTTGGGGCAATGTCGTGCAGCAATTCCTCGTTAGAACTCGTTTGGTTGATGCGTTTAATCAGCGCTTGTCCAGCCTCTATAGGGTGTCGCATGTTCAAAACCCGCATCAGTGTATGCTGCCGGTAGGTGAGGTCGCCGAGCAACTGGTCTTCGTTTCGCGTTCCAGAACGTCGCACATTAATGGCCGGAAAAATGCGTTTATTGGCCATTTCGCGGTCCAAAACAATTTCGCAATTGCCCGTTCCCTTAAATTCTTCTAAGATCACCTCATCCATGCGGCTGCCTGTATCGGTGAGTGCGGTGGCCACAATCGTTAGCGAGCCTCCTCGTTCTAATTTTTTTGCGGCACCGAATATACGCCGAGGGATGTTGAGTGCGCGTGAGTCTAAACCACCTGAAAGCGTGCGACCACTCCCTGCATTAAAAAGATTGAACGTTCTGCCAAGGCGGGTAAGAGAGTCAATTAAGAAAACCACATCACGGCGCATTTCTACTAGGCGCAAGCAGTACTCCAACGCAAGGGTGGAAACCCGAACATGGTTGTCTTCTTCTCGGTCGTTAGAGGAAGCAAAAACCATTGCAGGAATGTTGCGTTTAAAGTCAGTCACTTCTTCTGGACGTTCATCCACCAAGAGTGCTACCAGGGCCGCTTGAGGATGATTTTGATGAATTCCGCGTGCAATGCCGTGCAAAATCATCGTCTTCCCACTTCGGGGCGGGGAAACCACCATCGCACGTTGTCCTTTTCCAATAGGCGCAACAATGTCTATCATACGCATTGGAATGTCTTTGGCATTGGTGACTAAATTCCATTTCTCGTTGGGGTAAACCGTGGGCTCGTTTGCATCCAAAGGGATTTTTACCCAGCGGTCAACTGGAATACCCATTACTTTTTCTACGGTCTTAATGACCATATCCCCTTTTTTACCCGGTACGGCGGTTCCTTCGATGGTAACACCGTCTCGCAAATGGAATCGTTTAATCATGGGCGGGGGAACAAATGGATCCAACTCACCTTTAGGTAAGTCGTGGCGCAAGGTTCGTACAAATCCAAATTTTTTATCCCCGATGAGCTCCAGCAGACCGGTAAAATATTGTTCTTCCATCAAAACGATTCGGGTTTTAGGTTATCAGGTGCCTAAGATTTTGTTTATCCCGCGAAATACGGCTTTCGGTTGCTTATTTTGCCGGAACAACCGAGAAGGGAAACGTCATCATACGCAATGGGATCAATCGGGCATATACGTTTGAAAGCGCGGATGATTGGCCGATATGCGCTCAAAATAAGGCGGATGGATATTTGTTTGCAATAAAATGTCTCGTTCCGCAAAGTATTCAAAGGAAGGACAAAAAATGTTTATGGTTACGATTTCAGTAGTGGCTACCATGATTCTGTTGCGTCATTCGGTGTCCCGACTTCGCGCATTTGTGGACCTGTTGGCTGCTTCTGGCTATGACCGCTTTGTTTTCCGATTCAGGCTGGGAGAGGTGTCCTCTATGGTTTTGGCGATTCGTCATATTTTAGGGGTGATTGTTTCTGGCGGAACCGCATTTGCTATTGGGCATGGGGATATGGCGGTGGCAGGTCTGCTGGTGCTGGTTATTGCCAGTTTGTTTATACCAAAACAAAGGTTCCCGGCCTGTTCTTTAACCACTATAGCCCCGCATAGAAGGAAATGGATCTTTAAAGCATCGCTGGTATTTCTTTTACTTCCGATCCTAATGGGCGGAGCATTGTGGTGGATTTCTATCAAGGCAATGGGTTGGGCATTTTATATTTTAGGATTGGTGATTGCCGATATTGCGATTCCGCTTTGGGTGAACATGGCGGCACGTATCATGGGGTGGAAAGAACGATCAAGCTCAAAAAAAAGCATCCGAAATCTTAAACGCATCTTGCGTACCAGAAAAGACTTGGGGCGGGTATTTGTGTGGGGAAACAAAGAAGATTATTTAACCTTTGTTCGCTACTTGCATGCGTATATTCCAATGCTATATACCCATGATTATTGCACCTTTCCGGAAGAGGTGGCCCTCTATCTGGAAAATGACCTAAAGCCGGAACACCGGCTGGCTGTCGTCTTGGTTGGGTGTGAAACCGAGCACAAAGCCGAACTTTCTGCGTTTCAAAAACTACATCGTTTATGGTCTCCAGACGTGGTGTTGGTTCTGCCCACATCGCCCGAAGATACCACATTATCCGTTGTGTTACGCACCGTAAGGCATCAAGACGCGGTAGTTTTTCATGCAGATGATCCGAGAACCGAAAAAGATGCCCTTTTTTCTGAGGGCAAAAATTGGCTGGTTTCTTCGCAAGGTGCTGCCGCAGATATACAGTTGTTTGAGCAGCCAGAGATGCCGGAATGGATATTCTTACGGGACGAACAGGCTACTTGGTATCGGCTGAGGAACACAGGTCAGAATGGAAAAGCCTACCTGAATGCGGTGTTATATACCGTTGCCTTAATGCGTATTGCTGGAAAAGAACTTCCCTTTGAACCAACTGAAGAGCCTGTGTTTGTGAACCGCCAAAAGGCCACCTTCTCGGTGGAACCCAGTCTGAAATCTGCCATACAGGATCATATGGAACATGCATTGGTCAAGACCGAACTGGGCGACTTTGGCATCCAGTATCGGGGAAAGGTCCGAGATACCTATGCAGTACATGGGAAATTGATTCTGGTCTCGACCGATCGTATTTCGGCGTTTGACCATGTTCTGGCTGAAGCCATCCCATTTAAAGGGCAGGTATTAAACCAATTGGCTGCGTATTTTTTTGAACATACCGCCGATGTCGTGCCCAATCATGTATTGGCGGTTCCAGACCCGAATGTGACCATTGGGGTGCAGTGCCAAATTGTGCCGATAGAATTTGTCGTGAGAGGGTACTTGGCTGGGCATGCAGCCCGAACGTACCAAACGGGAAAACGAGAATTGTGTGGGGTTTCATTAGTAGATGGCCTAATTCCACACCAAAAACTCCCCCATCCCATTTTAACCCCTACTACAAAGGCAGCCGAAGGCCACGATATGGACATCAGCCGTGAAGAAATCCTTGAATTGGGGATCCTGACCGAAGCGGAGTTTGATACATTGAAGGTTATGGCGTTGCGCCTGTTTAATCGCGGTACCGAAATGGCGCTGGAGCGTGGGCTTTTGTTGGTGGATACGAAGTACGAATTCGGAAGAGACCCAATGGGACGTTTTGTGGTGGCAGATGAAGTGCATACCCCGGACTCTTCCCGCTATTATTTGGCAGAATCTTATGAAGCCTTTTTGCATAAGGGCGAATCGCCAAGGCAACTCTCTAAAGAATTTGTACGGGAATGGCTGATGGAACGTGGGTTTCAGGGGAAAACAGGGGAAAACATGCCACACTTAGACGAAGCCTTTCGCGAAATGGTCGCATTGCGGTATATGGAACTCTTTGAACGAATTACAGGGAGGGCGTTTGTCCCTGATGCCGATCCATGTCCGGAAGATCGGATTCGGGGAAATTTGCAACGTTTTTTTCAGGACAGTTCTACTCTATAAATGCCTTATTTTTTTTGGGGGGGCTGAAGAAAATCTTTCACCAATTTACAAAATTTGTTCAGACAAACAACTTATGTGTAAAATATTATCCCTAATGTATTGTTTTCTTTATGGTTGTGTACTATAATGCAGAAAGGGTTAAAGGGGGCTTAGATCATTAAGTGGCATTCAGGTTAATTTATGTCTAAGCTAAACTTTTTCCTATATCCAAACACCTAATCATATTGTAATTCTTGTCCACCCTTAAACCAAATTGAATATATGTCTAACCTGATGAAACTCCTTCTGGGGTTGTTGGGGGTGTTGATATTGTCGTTTCTTTGTACTTCTTGTCATCATTCTGCGATAGAGGCCAAGTTACAAAGGGCGGTTAGTGCAAACCTTCAATCGCCGGAATTTACGGGGGTTACCCCTGTTTTTGACGGGGCAGTGGGGACGTTGACCGGGAGCGTTCCTACAAAAACGGCTGCTGATGCGGCCCTAGCTGCTGCACAGCATGCTGCTGGGTTTCTGTTTCCTATTAAAAACAACCTTTCCATTGCCGGTACCTCATTAGCTGCGGATAACGGAGAGATTGCCAGTTTAAATGTCGGCTTTGATGCCAATGGCATGGTGGTTCTTTCTGGAATTGTACCGGATGAAGACACGAAAAATAAAGTGCTAAAGGCTGCTCAAGAAAAATTTGGTGCCGAAAAAGTATTAAATCAATTGGTTGTAAAGCCCGGTATTACTGATTTTGGTGCCGATGTCGGGCCATTGGTTGGAACTTTTCTCTCCAAAGGAGCGCTATTGAAGGGTGGAAAATTGAATATCACGGGCGATACGGTCAGTTTGGACGGCGAGGTGCAGTCGGATGCCATAAGGACAGAGTTGGAAAGTGCTGCGAAATCGGCCTATCCAAAAGCAAGGATACAAAATAATTTAGTGGTTAAGGCCCCTGAAAATACGCAATTACAATCCGACCTAAATGAACTTACCCTTCAAAATATTGAGTTTGAGACAGCGAGTGCAGTGATCAAACCTGCTTCGATGACGCTTGTCACCAAGGCAGCGGGTTATCTAAAGCAATATGCCGCCAATGCCGTTGAAATTCAAGGGCATACAGACAGCCAAGGCGATGCAGCGAAAAACCTGACCCTCAGCCAGCAACGGGCCGAAGCAGTTAAAGCCGCACTTGTCGCTCAGGGAGTCCCCAATCCAGATCGGTTGACGGCCAAGGGCTATGGTCAATCCAATCCCGTAGCGGATAATAAAACCGCTTCGGGTCGTCAGAAGAACAGGCGCGTAATGTTTGTCTTGCGTTAACCTAAACCATCCCTTTGTCACCTTCTAAACTTTGAAATATCATGACGTTACTTTGGTCTGAAATACTTATTTGTCTCCTGCTTGCTTTTTTATTGGGCCTTTTGATTGGCTGGTGGATTTGGAGCCGCCGGAAAGAAACGGTTCAAGAAGTCCCGGCAGATGATACCCATTGGCGTAACTTGGAAGCAGACCTTCGGGCTAAGTTGTCTTCCAAAGACGAAGAACTAAGTGGTCTTCGTAGCAAAGTAAACAGACTTTCTGCGGACCTTTCAGCTTGCAATGATAAAGTGGTCGGCCTTACACGTGCAAACACCGAACTTGCGGCATCTGCCCCCACATCCGTCATGCCAGCGTTCCCTTCGGGGGGTGCCACTGTGGTTTCTGGATTTACAGCGTTTACGGAAGAAGACGAAGGTCTCCCGTCTGCACCTCCTGAATTGCCCACATGGATGCCGCGTGCCGGAGTTGGGGAAAAAGAAGACCTAAAAGAAATTGTGGGGGTAGGCCCCTTCTTGGAGAAAAAGCTTAATGCCTATGGCATTTATACCTTCCGTCAAGTGGCTGCACTCACGAAAGACAACATTAAAGAGGTTGGTGCAACATTTGGTGCGTTTCCAGATCGTATCGAGCGGGAGGAGTGGGCACGTCAAGCCCGCGAATTACACGCCAAATATCATGGCGGCGAAGAATTGCCTAAGTTTTCAAATTAAGGCACTTATTTTGGCTTATAGATCCCCGTCCATCTTCTCGGTGGCGGGGCTTTTTGTTGCTTCACCTCGCCCATACCGATTGGAAAAGTGCTGCCCCACTCTATAACACATTTCCCGATATGCACGGGCGCTCATCCAGCGTTGCCCATCTGTATAAGCGGGTCGTAAGTAATACGTCCCTTCATAATGAATTGGTGTACCATAAACACAGCAAATACTACACGAGGCTTCGCTGCGTCGCCATTTTTTTCGGTGCCAATTTGCCTGTGCCAGGGTTTCCCAATCAGGTTCTATCGCTTCGGGCATGGTTAAAATCGTGGAATTTTGTCTTCGTCAATAAGATGGGGCCTGTGAAAGTTCCAAACTTCGGCATCGAGCAAGAACATCCCGTCAGATTGTACCCGCCAAACCTGAAGATAGGCGGTTACCCGCCATTTTCGTAGGGACAGGTGTGACCGTACTTTCCAATAGGCCAGCCCTGTTTCATAAATCATGAATTCATTGCCATTCACTGTAAGGCTTTGTTTGCGCAGGTCCAACACCTCATCTATCTGTTTTTTCCACCATCCTTCCAAATGGTTTTTACCAACAACAAAACCTTGATTGGGAGCGGAAAATCGTGCTTGGGAGGTATATAAGGCTGCTATTTGTGCGGGATTTCTGCTTTGGATCGCTTCTCGGAACCGATTATTTCTTTCTGAAACGGTTTCACGGGTTTTAATGGCTGTTGCAGATGCGGTGTCGGGGGGCGCTTGGCAGGATGAGAGCAACCATACCAATAGAAATGCCAAAAAGATGGGAAGTTTTTCGCCGTAGTAGGTTATAAAATTATGCTGCATCTTGTCTGAAATGCTAAATCGGGTATTTTTTGAACTTAGATACAACAATCCATGAAATCCGTTCCCTACGAAGCAAAGGACACACAACAAGAGGCCCTGCCAGATCAAACTGAGGTTCGCCCATACCTCCCCATCCACCAATGGCATGTTTCAGACAGACCAAGGGAAAAGTTGGTGGTGGGTGGGGTAAGAAATTTATCCGATTCCGAACTGATTGCCTTGATTTTTGGTAATGGGACAACCACGAAATCGGGTTCTCTTTCTGCGTTGCAGTTAGGACAACAGTTGTTAAACGAATATAAAACGTTGGGTGGCCTTTCGCATAGGAGTTTAAAGGAATTAACGGGAATGAAGGGCATCGGTACGGCCAAAGCCTCCCAGTTGTTGGCCGCATTCGAGATTGGTAAACGGGTAGAGGCCGAAATCCCGGAAGAGCGGCCTAAAATCACCGGACCGGAGGATGTCGCACGTATTTATGGGCCACGGATGCGGGATTTACCCGTAGAAATATTTCGGGTGGTCTTGTTAAATTCTTCAAACCGAATCCTGGGCGACAAAGAAATTCACCGGGGTGGATTGGCGGCAAGCCTCGTGGATGTTCGGGAAGTCTTCCGACATGCCCTTTTGGAAAAAGCAACGGGCATTATTTGTCTGCACAATCATCCTTCTGGAAATCCGGAACCAAGTCGGGAAGACATTAAAGTGACCCAAAAATTAGTGGAGGCAGGTAAAATCATGGATGTACGGGTTCATGACCACCTTATTATCGCCGGACGATCTTTTACTTCTTTCGTCAATCGTGGGCTGATCTAATCGGGGGATCAAGACAAACTTACTGTCTTCAGGAAGGGTACTGCCAAGAGGCACAGGTGTTGGCTTTGCGAAAATATGATGTTATAAGGTGCTTGCGGTTGCCAAAAACCAACGTGCTGTTTTGATTCGTGGCGGTTTGGCTTATCTTCGGATACCTCCCACCATTCCGAAAATGCCATACCCATTGTTCCACACAAACCATCATGAAAGTTGTCGTAATAGGGGCTACGCAAATTGGCGTTGAAATAGCCCGGATGCTTAGTAACGAGAACCACGAAGTAACGGTGCTCGATGAATCCGACGATCGTTTACAAAATGTTCGGGATCAGTTGGAAGTTTTTACCCATCAAGGATATGGCACCTCTGTTTCCGATTTACGGATTTCAGGTGTGAACCGGGCCGATTATGTGATTGCGGTTACAGGGGATGAACAGAATAACATTATTGCGTGCATGCTCACCAAGCGTATGAATGAGCAGGTGCGTACCATCGCCTGTTTATTTTCAGCGGAGATGTTCGAGCAAGCCCCATTTGCCGAATGGGATATAGACTATGTGGTGCATCCAGAGGAAAGTACGGCAAACCAAATTCTACGGCTTATGCGGCGGGCTGGAGCTACCGATATTACCCCATTTGCAGACGGACAGGTTATGTTGATTGGCCTTCGGTTGACCTCTAAGGAACTGATTAATCAGACCGTGCGCCAGATGGTGATGAGTAACGCCCATGCAACTTTCCGTTTAGTGGTGATACAACGGAATACCCAGACCTTGATTCCACAAGCCGATACCATCCTAAAGCGAAATGATCACCTGTTTTTCCTAGCAAAATCCGATGACGTACCAGCTGTTATTAAGCTTACCGGAAACACCGAACAACAGGTTCAGGACATTATGATTCTGGGGAATTCGGAGGTTTCCCGAAATGTTGCCAGGGTGCTTAATAATCTCTATGTGGGCGGAGGACGAGACCGCCGGAAGCACATCAAAATGATTGAGCCAGACCGCAACCGCGCCGAGAAAATCTCCAATGAACTGGAGCATGTACTGATCATCCATGCGCCTTTGTACAATATAGACATGTTGACATCGGAAGGCTTAGACAGTGTTGATGTTTTGGTTGCTGTTACCGATGATGCCGAATTGAACCTGATGACCAGCCTGTTGGCCGCCCACTATGGGGTTAAAAAAACGATTGCGGGGGTCTCGCAGAGCAGTTATATACCCCTTACCAATGCAGTAGAATTGGATTCTATGGTAAATGCAAATTATGCAACTTCGCGAGACATCATGAACTTTATCCGTAGCCAAGGGCAAAACAGTATTGCAGCTGTTCCAGATGTGGACGCCGAGATATTGGAATTGGTTGCGGGGGAGCGAGCTTCTATTACCAAAGGACCACTCCGTTCACTGATTTTACCAAGGGGGATGGTGATTGGATATGTCCAAAGTGGGGACAAAGCTGAAGTGGCCACTGCCAATACGCAGATACACGAAGGAGATCAGGTGGTACTTTTTGTCTTACCACACTTGGTAGAAGAAGCACGTTATTATTTTGAAGGGATTCGCTAAACCGCTGATGATTGTATGCTGCTGGTAGTAGATAAAATATTGAGGTATCGTACCCGAACCACTTCCATATGATGTTCTACATGGCCCGCCATCATATAGGCAAGGGCGCGTACACTGGTAGAATGGCCATTGGAGATACCCATTCGTACAACCTCATCCGGATTGAACGTGGTTATTAGATCTAAACTGGCCCTTCGCATATGTATAAAACGTGCCACTAAACGGCCCATCGAGAATTTATTAAAACGGGCACAGGCCACATATTGGTTTTCGTCGAATCCGGGCAAATTTGTCTGGTCGCCTCTTGCAATGCGGAGTGCCCGATAAGCAAAAATCTGTTCGGTGTCTGTGAGGTGTCCGAGTACTTCTTTCAGGCTCCATTTAGTATCTGCGTAACGAAAATGGGCCATTTCATCGGATAAGCCACCAAAGAGCAATTGAACTTCGCCCATTTGTGACTTCAATGTATGGGTCAAATCGCCATGTTGGAGGGCTATTTGAATATAATGCTCAAAATATGGGGCATATTCTTGGGTGCAGGGGGGTGTCATAGATGGTCAATCTTTTGGGGTAAGGATACAGAAATATACAATGGGAAAAGGCAAAAAATGAAAATAAAAAAATGCCTCTTGGCGATAAATGGCTGCGTGGCTGTCTTTCTTTTAATGAGCAAGATGGTATTGGCACAAGAGGGGGCTGCACCTCGGCATTTTCCATATACTGGAAAAGTGAACGCACTTGTTGTATTGGTGCAAACACAAGAAGACCGTTTTGAACATTGTGCTCAATATACACATGATGAAGATGGGGTCCCGAAGTATCAGGGCGTGGCCTATGTACCCCACTGTTCAGAAAGGAAAGGACACAAGGATCAATGGAAAATTGGATCTTTTCAGTCATGGACAGACGATCCGAGAACCGAATGGCCTTTAGACACCTTAGATATTTTGCCTAACCGCCGTAAGCTACCTTATTGGGCGAAAGGAGGCCGACTGATAGATCCGCCTGGTAAACGTACCGTAACATCCGGTTCATTGACAGATTTTTACCATCTAATGTCCGGAAATCGTCTTGATTTCAGGGGTGTGGTATATCCCTATGTGTATGTCCATCGTCACCCCCAAAAGCACTATTTTGAGCGGCCTGCGCCGTTCACGAACGGGGTCGTAAAAATGGCGCACGAAGTCATCACGTTTGTAGGGGCGCATCCCGAAAACCTGCCACTAGACCATTCTGCGCTGTGGGACACTTATCGCAACGGGGTTGGAGCAGATCGGACACCGGATGGTAAGTTTGATATGATCATTTTGGTTTATCGGTTCAATGCGTTTCGGGACGTCATTCAGGGAAGCGGGATTAGTTCGTTTGGGACATCAGGTGGGGAAGATGGTTTCGCGGTGTCGCCGATAAAGTTGGGCGATCTGGACGTTGTGGAAGGGTATCCGCATGGTTCCGGTGTAATTGCAAGGGGCAATTCACACAAAGAAGCGCTTCGCGTCATCGTACACGAGATTGGGCATCGTTATTATGGTGGACACACCAATTCGGCCTTTGATGTGATGGGGTATGGCTCTTATGCCTTTTATGGGGCCGGAAATCGGTTACAACTGGGATGGGTACAGGCCGATACCCTCGATCTGGCAACGATGCGGCAACGGGGAGTAAATGTCATGCGTTTGGGGCTGGCTGGGGTGCGCACCAACAAAGTACTACGAATTATTGACGGGATGCCTCGATGTGGTGACTTGATTGTGGAAGCGCGGTTTTGGGATAATTTTTTCGATCAACCCTCAAATGGCCTAAACGCGGACGGAGATGGTGGGGATGCTTCCCTGCCACAAGAAGGATTGTATCTGCATAAAGCCGCAGGCAACAATTGTGGTGGCGCACCCTTTATGAGTTTAGAAAATACCGGATGGGACGTACACCACAAGCAGCTTTTTGTTGAAGGGGTAAAGGGGGCTTTGGCGCGTCCGGCCTTTGTGTCGGATAAAGTATATTCACCCTTTTCTGCCATGCGTTTTCCTTTTCATCGAAACCCGGAAATGGATAAAAATTTGGGTATTGCACATATCAAACGTTTTGGAAATACCTTCCGGTTTTCGGTGTATTCCGATTACCTCCGATATCAGAGTGCTTTCGAGAAACCATTGACAAGTCCGTTGGCGTTCGATGGCGATGCCGTTGGAAGGAATGACAGTGCCTTCTGGTTATTGGGTGGTCGGTTTTTGCTGAAGGACAACCTGGTTTTTGCATCGCCTGCTCGATTTGGGTTCTTGCCCGGTGCGAAAATCCGGTTTAAGCAGGGCGGTCTCTTAGAAATGGGGTGCTTGAGCGCGGAGGGAATGCCCGTAAAACAGGTCATCCGGGCATTTGGTCTAACATGGTCACAGCTAAAACCCTATTTCGAAGGGAAGTGCCGCCCATAAAAAATAAGCCGAGCAACTTGCTCGGCTTAAGTAATCATTGCTTACCAGTCAAATCTACGTTCCTCTGCTGGTGGTGCTGGCGGTGGTGTAAAGCGTTGGCCCTCAGAACCTGCTTTAGGCTTGGCATTGTTTTGGTTTTTAGGCCGAGGCTTCCAAAAACCCTTTGCACCATACGAATTATAAACCTGTTTGACGGTGTTCTTCGGTGGTTTATAGTTCTGAGGCTTGGTGAACTTACGGGTCGAGACCAATTGTTCATCTATCAGTCGCTTGAAATAATCACCCACAACCCGCATCCCCGTCCGCGCGCCTTGCCCCCAAGAGCCACTCAGAGTGACCCTACGATCATTAAACCCGACCCAAGATCCAAGTACCACATCCGGATGCATCATCATAAACCAACCGTCAGATGCTTCCTGTGTTGTTCCTGTTTTCCCAGCGATATCGTAGTTTCCTGAAATTCCGAATGAACCACGTAGGCTTTTGGCCGTTCCTTGCGAGATAACCCCACGCAATACATCCACGACGGTATAGGCCGTGTTGGGATTTAATACTTCGCGGTAGGTGGGGTAGAAGTCTGCAATGACGTTGCCATATCGGTCCTGAATTTGCTTGATGGGTGTGGCAAGGTGTAAAACACCCCCGCTTGCAAAAGAGGTATAGGCCTGTGCCATTTCTAATAACGTAACCTCGCCTGTTCCCAAAGCCATCGCTGGTGAAGGAATCACCTTTTTATAGCTTTCGTTGATGCCAAGGTCTTGGGCATATTTGACAAATTTCCGGCTTCCAACTTTACACGCCAACTGTGCCGTAACCGTATTTAAAGATTTAATCAATGCACTTTTTAGTGGGACATAGGCACCACTACCCCTACTTCCGGAGTTCTTGGGTTGCCAACGTCCGGCACCTTCACAATTAAGGGTAACGGCAGCATCAATAAACTTATAATCCAACCCAAAGCCATTTTCCCAAGCCGTAGCATAGACAAAAGGCTTAAATGTAGAACCGGGTTGGCGCTTTGCAATCGCCACGTGGTCGTATTGGTCAATGGAAAAGTCGCGTCCTCCCACCCATGCACGGATAAAACCATTATTGGGGTCTATCGCAATTAAGCCCAATTCGATTCTGGTTTTCGTGGTTTTAAGCGAATCCATATAGGCGGTGTCTTTACGCAGTTTTTCCAAGGCCCCTACCTCTCCAAGCTGTTTTTTGAGGGTGCGGTAATGGTGCGACTCTTTGATAAATTCGGTGAGGTCTCTGGAATTCTCAAAACGGCTTTTCGGGTGCTCACCATTGGCAATGCCTTGTAGGAAAGTTCCTTGTTTATCCGAAGCCAACTCCGCTGCCTCTTGCATTTGCGAGTCTAAAGTCGTAATGATCCGAAGTCCATCTGTATAAATATTATAGCCTTTGTCTTTGCTCCATTCATCCAACCATTGACGGACATACTCTGCAAAGTATGGTGCAAAATTGCTTTGTGGCGTAATCCGTTGGATATTGACCTGAATGGTTTCTTCCTTCGCTGTGGCAGCCTCGTCGGGTTTAATAAATCCTTGTTCCACCATCAAATCCAGAACAGTATTCCGGCGACGGGCACAGATTTCAATTCGGTCTTCGCGTGCAGGATTGTAGAGGAAAGGGTTTTGAAGCATCCCAACCAAGAGGGCGCTTTCCGCCAAGGAGAGGTCTTTCTGGGATTTGTTGAAATAGGTACTGGCCGCCGCTTCGATGCCGTGCGCGTCATACATATACGCGGTTGTATTCAAATAAAGTTCGATAATTTCATCTTTGGTATAATTCCGTTCCAGCTCGATGGCTGTCATCATTTCCTTGAGTTTTCGGGTAAAGGTTTTTGCACGCCCGATCTCTTCGTACATATTCCGTGCCAACTGTTGGGTAATGGTGGAGCCTCCTTGTGATTTACCCTGTGCCCACTTGAACGGTAAAGAGAGGGTGCTTTGTAGGTCTATGCCCCAATGGTCAAAGAACCGTTTGTCCTCGGTGGCAATGAGAGCCTTACGGACATAAGGGGAAACACTTTCTAATTCTACCCATTTCCGGTTGGCCTTGATATAACGGGCCATTTCTTTGCCGTCTTGCGAATACACAATAGAGGCTAGATTGATTTTTGGATTTTGCAGATCATCAAGGGAAGGCAAATCATTTACCATGAAGATCATAAAAATCGTAACGATAAGGGAACAGAAGGCAATAAAACCAGCAACCGAGGCAACCCCCAGTAATGCCAATTGTTGGATACGTTCTTTCTGGCGGGCTTCGGAGCCAAGATGCCGCCGTTCCGGATCGTTAAAGTAGCGCCGCAGTTCATCCTGCGTGTATTCTGTTGGTGAAGATCCCCACATATGGTCTATGAGTTATGCACGTTCTGGTGGTGGTAAGATTGAAGTTGGCGGACAGTGCCGTTTTTCCACTCGTTCAAGGTTATGGAATTGGCATTTAGGACGGCAAACGTTCTGTTTTTATACCAAAATCCGCAATTTATATACGTACCTTCTTTAAATACACGAAGTTCCATTGAATGGCTGTGTCCCATCACCACCATTTCACAATGAAACTTTATAAACATTTTTTGTGCCGCTTCTTCAAGTGCAGCAATGGTTTTAGGGTCTGGTTGGGGGCTAAGGGTCAGGAGGCTGAACCTTCTTGCCAGTGCGTAGCCAACATCCCCCGGAAATAGGTTTCGGTACAAGGTTGTTGGAATCGGGTGCCTCAGTACCGATCTTAACTTCTGGTAAAGACGTTTGGTTGATTCAAAGAGATCCCCGTGTGTCAACAGTACCCGTTTTCCAAAAAAAGATTCTATAAGATAATCAAAAAAAACGGGTATCCCCAATTCAGATTCAAAGTAATTCAGGTGCCACGGATCCCTATTTCCTGTTATATATCGGATCTGAAGCCCAGAATCGGCATGGTGGGCCAAAGCACCCAGTAAACGGGTGGCGCCTTTAGGAATGAGGTACCGATATTCAATGAACTGCTCGAATACATCTCCGAGCAGATAGATACGGGCTTGGTGTTTGGCCGCATACTCCAAAACCTGAACCAAATCACGTTCTGCCGTTGGGTCTGTATGGTGACCTCCGCGCCCCAGATGGGCATCGGATACAAGTATGACCATAATCGGTAAGATTGCCGGGTAAGCGCAGGACTTTGGTCTTAAAATGATGCTACTGTGGAACGATTTATCCCGATCCTTTGTATTAGGGTTTCAAAATAAAAAAAATATTCCAACTGATACATGAATTCATATTCGTACCGTCCTCCTTCGCAGTTTTCGCTTTTCCCTCCTGTTGTCAAGAATTTACTGATCTTGAATGGCCTTTTTTATTTTGCCCAAATAACCTTTTCTGGGATGGGGGGAATGTTCTCTTTTCTGGAAAAGTATCTGGCACTATGGCCTTTGGATGCCCACTTGGCCGGAGATGTCTCGTTTTATCCTTGGCAGGTGGTGAGTTATTCTTTTTTGCATGGAGGGTTGTTTCACCTGATTCTTAACATGTATGCACTATGGATGTTTGGTGCGCAAATAGAGACGGTGTGGGGGCCGCGTCGCTTTACGCTGTACTATTTTATCTGTGTAGTAGGGGCTGCCGTTGCACAATTATCCGTGAGTTGGTACGAAATACATTGGTTAGACCTGCGTTATATTGCACCGACAGTAGGGGCCAGTGGGGGCGTTTTTGGCATTTTACTTGCTTTTGGTATGATGTATCCGGAGTATGAAATTTATTTCTTTCCGTTTCCAGTGCCTATAAAGGCCAAATGGTTTGTGTTAATCTATGGTGTCATCGAATTAATGAATGGGGTTACTGGTGGGGCCTCCAATATTGCGCATTTTGCACATTTGGGTGGCATGGTAGCGGGTCTGATACTCATGCTCAAGTGGGGGTATCGGCTTCCATTCGGAAAAAAACGCACGTGATGAACAGAGTCGTTTGACAAAGGGAAAAAAATGGTATTTTATAAACCAATTGGGCAAGCCATAAATCGAAGGAAGCAGTAAATACATAATTGATATGGGACATACATCGTCATGGGCAGATAAACTGCGTCTTTGGTATTTAATGCAAAGGAAGGGGTTTCGCGAAATTTTTGCGGTTTTGGTTGTGACGTATATCGTGGGATTGGTCGCCTTGCTTATTCCTGGACTTCGAGAGGTTTATTTTCAGGCTTTTGTATTGGCACCGGGTATCTCTTGGCTGACTCCGCTTCAATTCGTTACACATCTTTTTGTTAATCCGTTAACGGGCTTGTTTGGCCTGATCAGTTTTTTCTTTTTGCTGGGTTGGTTTTTTATTATTACACAGATGGCCTCGGATTTTGCCCCGCCACACCAACTCGTGGGACAGTTTCTGGGTGGTGGTATTTTTGCAGGAATCATTTACTGGCTGGTTGCCACTTTTATTTTGGATCAGGGCGGGGCCGTTTATGGCGCACACTTGGGTATTATTGCAGTCGCTTTCTCGGTGGCCCACCAGTCTCCCACAGCCCGGATTCCGTTGTTTTTCTTTGAAGTTCCATTTTGGGTAATGGCGTTTCTAATTTTGGTATTATATGCAACCATGCCGGGAGGATTGTTGGGAGCTGCTGCTGCGGCCGCTTTTGGGTGGGGAACCTCGGAATTGGTAAAACGTGGTGTGGACGTACATTCGTGGGCAAGGGTATTTTTCTCGCCCGTTCGGAAGTCTCCTGCCTCTCGTCCGTCTATGCGTCGCGAACCAGCACTTTCACCTTATAGCATTCCAGATAGAAAGGCTTATCAGGTGAAAGAAGAGCGCAAAATTGAAAAAAATGCAGAAAAGTCTGATAACGAAATTATAGACCGACTTTTAGATAAAATCAATGAACAAGGGTATGAATCTCTGACGCCTGAAGAAAAACAGGCTTTGTATGATGCCAGTAAAAAATGACCGTTCCTTGTCTGGCCGTTCTAATCCCTTACGAACAGAATTACCTTTGAAAAAGCCCCGCAAAAAAACCTCTTGGTGGGTTCGCTTCATGTTCATGTGGCAAGTTGGATGGTTGGTTGTGTTTTGGGGTGGACTTGCAGCCCGTTATGTACCCTCCGATGTCTTTTGGCCATTACAAATTGCCGGAATCTTATTGCCGTTTTGGTGGGCTGGGTTGGTTCCCGGTGCGTTTATCTTGGCTTGGAAAAGGAAGTGGTTCCCTGTTGTGCTATCCATAACAGGTTTTTGTCTGCTTGCCCTTCGGCTGTGGCCTTTTGGCTTGGTTGCTACTACGCCTACTACCAGCGACCTAAAGTTGATGACCTACAATGTTGCAAACGTTCCTGCTGATGGATGGGCAAGATTGTTTGAGGGGCATAATCCAGAACTCTTGTTTTTTCAGGAGTCATATTTTTGGCAACTGCCTAAAGGTACCGAAGCAACGCTTTATACACGGTATTTGAGAGACTCTCTATCATATTCGATTGCGCCGGGTGCATTATTTAAAAAGGTTCGCGCGATTAGTAATCCCATTTTGACCCGTGGATTGCTCCGACCCGATACCGTTCAAGCCTATCAAGTTGATGATGGCGTCTTAATCCAGAACTTTGCCAGTAGGTCTATTGTTCAAAACAAGAATTTTCGGTTTGCGGTGTACAATGTCCACTTGCAGTCTTTGGGAGAACAAAAACCTTGGAAGCTAATGGCTAGCGAGAAGCCACTAAGGGATATCCTCGAACGCCTAAGCCTTCAGTATGAACGGGCATACAAAATACAGGCAAATGAGGTTCGGTTATTGAAAAAAGCCCTTGAAAAAGAAACTTTACCCTATTTGGTAGTAGGAGATTTTAATAATACCATCCACAACTGGGCATATGCCGAATTTGCCAGTGGGATGACAGATGTATATATTGCAACGGGACCGGGATGGGGGGGGACATATCATAGCCATCAGCCGTTGTTTAGGATAGACCATATTTTGGCAAGCCAGCATTGGCAGCCTGTTTTGGCAAAAGTATTATCCGCTGAATATTCGGACCATCGGCCAGTGGTTGCTTGGCTGCGCCTAAAGGCCGAAATCATGAAAAAAATGCCAAACGGAGCCAAAACACCCCTTCATCCGTAGAAGCGAGGGCTTAACCTATTTCTCATTCCTTCAGACCTAAAACATCCATGCAGAGACCCCGTCGGATTTCAAGAGCCGTTCATGTCGGAAATGTCCAAATTGGTGGGGGCGCGCCCGTCTCCGTTCAATCTATGACCGTTTCCAAAACCCATGATGTCGTCGCTACACTTGCCGAAATTGACGGCTTGGCCAAAGCAGGCGCCGATATTGTTCGTGTGGCCGTACCGCGTCCGGAAGATGTGGCCGCTTTGTCAGATATTGTCCAAGGTTCGCCAGTTCCTATTGTCGCCGATATCCATTTTAATTATCAATATGCCCTTAAAGCCATCGAGGCCGGATGTGCAAAAATTCGGATTAATCCCGGTAACATTGGGAAGCCTGAATGGGAGCAAGAGGTGCTACTCGCTGCCAAGGCTAAAGGTGTGCCCATTCGGATCGGAGTGAATTCGGGTTCACTAGAACGGGATATTCTGGATAAATATGGGTATCCTCAGCCCGAAGCCCTGTTCGAGAGTGCTATGCGCCATATCGAGATTTGTCATAAACATGATTACCGCGATCTGATCGTGTCGGTCAAACACTCGGACGTGTTTTTTATGATTCAAGCCTATCGGTTGTTGGCTGAGCGGACCGATATCCCCCTACATCTAGGAGTGACCGAGGCCGGAACTTGGCAAACAGGTTCTATCAAATCAGCCATTGGCATCGGTTCATTGCTGGCCGATGGCATTGGGGATACCATTCGTGTATCACTCACTACTGAATCGGTAAAAGAAGTAGAAATTGCTCATCAGATTTTAAAATCATTGCGGTTGGGAAGACCGGGCGTTAACATCATTGCTTGTCCCACCTGTGGACGTTTAGAGGTGGACTTGTTTAAGATCGCAGAAGAGGTGGAACAAGCCGTCAATGCACGTAAGTTTAGTAAAAACTTAAATGTCGCATTGATGGGGTGTGCCGTAAATGGACCGGGCGAGGCGGCAGGAGCCGACTTGGGTGTTGCCTGTGGGCGTGGGCGCGCCCACCTGTTTAAGCGCGGCCAGGTTATTCGGACGGTACAAGAAAGTCAGATTGTTCAAGCCATTTTGGAAACCATTGAAGATTGGGAAGAGGAAGCGGCTTAAATCCCTGATAATCGTAAAAAGAGGCTCATTGGAGCCTCTTTTGGTGACTAAATAGATGGTACCAAAAATATTTGGTTAATGACTTGAAATTCCATGCGATGCGCCCTAATTTGTAAGCGCTTACATATTTTGTGCCCATTTGTACCCCTTTATCGCTTAATCCCGCTTCATCGTGTCTGTGACCATCTACGATATTGCCGAAGAAGCCGACGTTTCCATTGCGACGGTGTCTCGTGCCTTCAACAACCATCCTCGGGTTTCTTCAAAAACCCGCAAACGTATTTTTGAAATAGCGGAGCGCCACAACTACCAGCCCAATGCCTCTGCCCAAAGTCTTGCCCGTAAAAACACTTTTCTGATCTCGGCCATAATTCCCATGATGGCCAATTATTTTTTCTTAGAAGTGATTCGTGGACTTCAAGAACGGATTTTCGGAACAGATTTTGACCTGACGATCTATCCCGTCATTGATCCGGATCAGGCCCCGGCACAATTGGAACGTGCCATGCAGCGGGGAAGAAGCGAGGGAATGATGTTGTTTTCTACTTGGCTCACCGATGAACAAGCCGATTGGCTGCACTCCTTCTCCCAACCTGTTATTTTGGTAGATTCCCACCATGAATTATTCGACTCGATTGCCGTTGACAACCGAAAGGGGGGGGAAATGGCCGTCGAGCACTTGCTTCAGGTGGGTTATCGTAAGATTGGCTTGGTTGCTGCAAATTTGGCAGCAGTTCCGGCCCGAGATCGTAAAATTGGCTATCAACGTGCCTTGCAAAAAGCTGGAATTTCTTTCGACTCCTCGTTGGTGGTTGAGAGCAGAGATTTGGTAGTACATGGCTTTAGTGAAGAATGTGGGTATGAAGACACGTTACGCCTATTAGAACAGTCCGAAAAGCCAGAAGCAATTTTTGCAACGTCCGATGTCCAAGCATTAGGCGCTTTACGGGCATTTCGCGACTTGGGACTGCGTTGCCCCGAAGATATTGCCTTGATCGGCTATGATGATGTAAAGCTTGCGGCCTTTGCAGGCCTGAGTACCATCAGGCAGCCCATGAATTTCTTAGGCGGTTTGGCGGTCGAGCATTTTTTTAAACGGCTTCAAGATCCAAATTCGGAGGTGACACATCTCAGTTTGGAGCCAGAGTTGGTGGCCCGTAATACATCCATGAAAGGCTGAATACAGCGATCGAAACCATAGTTTACGGGTAATTGGTTTGTTCTTTATAGAGAATACATTTTAATCTTGATATATTGTAAGCGCTTACACTTTTAGGATTCATTTTGGATCTATTGTTACTTGTACAGCGCACAGAATCGCTCCAACTGAGGTACAACATGCTTTTCAAAAAAGGATTGGGACTGCTAGGATTGATGGTGCTGGTTCAATATGCCATTGCCCAACCGAAGCCAGCCTTGGCCGAGGTGGCGGGCAATATCATTACGGCTTCCCAATTCCAGACACGTTACACCGATTATTTATTAAAAACAGGCTTGAAAGATGACCCACGGTTGAGAAAGGCGATGCTGGAGACGATGGTCTCGACCGAGATGATCATCCGGGCAGCAGAAGAACGAGGTATTTCTCAAACGGCTGGATACAAAGCGTGGGAACAACAAGTACGCCGAAAATTAAGCATAGAAGCCTATACGTCCCGTGTAATGTATCGCGATATAGCCCCTTCCGAAGCCGAATTACAAGAACTCCTCTTACGCGCCTACACCACGATGAAGGCGAGTCATTTGTTTGCCCGTGATAAAGCATCGGCAGACCGTTTGTACGCCCGCGTGCAGGCGGGTGAAGAGTGGAACGCGCTGGCCAAAGAAGTCTTTGCAGATACGGTTTTGGCGAATCGTGGAGGCTCATTGGGGGCTTTTGGGTTCGAGGATATGGATCCTGAATTTGAAAAGGCGGCTTTTCGGCTTAAACCAGGTGAAGTATCGAAGCCCGTTCGGACAGCGCTGGGGTATTCGATCATTCGTTTAGACGAGAAGTTTACAAAACCGATTGTCACCGAGTCGGAATTCCTCACCCGAAAAGATCGGCTTACGCAATACTTCCTGATTCAAAAACGGCGGGAAGTCCGTGCCCAACATACCGATCAACTCGCATCCGAAATACGGCCTGTTTGGAATCAAGCTTCCTTAAATCGTTTGGTGTTGCAATTAGACGGTGGGGCCATAGATCCTGCCCGCAGGAGGGAACTTCAGGCGTTGACTCAGCAACCAAATTGGCAAAAACAACCCTTGGTCACTTTTGGTCGTTCGGGAGAGCGTCGTACTTGGACTGTTGCACAATTTCGGGCGGTTGCAGAGGCTTTTACTTCTGCCAAGCAGCGTGCGGTCATTCAGGATAAACCAGCATTGGAGCGCTTTATTCTTGGACTATTGTTACAAGAGGAGATGGTTCGACGGGCAACTAACCTGAAAATTCATCAACTCCCCGAATTTGAAGAGTCTGTTCGTATGAATATGAAAGATTGGGTGGTGCGGGAAGAAATGGCGCGTATAGATCAGGCCATTCAAATCCCCGCAGACTCGATGCGGGCATATTTTGAGCAACATCGTGCCAACATGGTTTCGGATGAAAAAGTGCAGGTTTCGGAAATATTGGTCTCTACCCTTGATGCCGCAAGGGCGATAAAGCGGGAACTTACATCGGAAAACTTTGCAGAGACCGCCCAGCGATATTCCGAACGTCTGGGCGGGAAGGACGCAAAAGGAGATTTAGGCTTTGTAACACAAGCAGAATTGGGAGGCTTGGCCGAAGCCGTTTGGAATGCAGAAAAGGGTACTATTCTGGGACCATTAGAGGTCTCTGGAAAGTATGTATTGCTGAAAGTGGGGGATAAATTGCCGCCATTGCCGATGAACTTTGAACAAGCCGAGCCTTATGTCCGGAGGTTGCTTTGGAATACCTATAGTGAACGGGTGATGGCCCGTTATAGAGCAAGCCTCGAAGCAAAATACCGAGATAAAATTAATACAAATCATACTTTATTGTATGATCTGTCTTTGTATAACTAAAAAAAGCGAACTAAAAAACCAGGACGACCCACAAACAGGAAAAGTGAATAAGGGTTACGAAAATACCCTACATGCTTTCCCAAAAAGAGGGGGCACGCGAAGGGAGTTGTCCTTCGTAGGTTTATTAGCTAAAACGATCATCACCAGTAATAATTGAATTCAATCACCCAAACAACGCAGCTATGATGCGATTACCCAAACGTTGGATCGGTGTTTTTTCGTTGTTTCTTGTCGGACTTGTGCCACTATGGGCACAGACTACGGGCAAGATCACCGGAAAAGTATTCGACGCCCAATTTAACTCTCCTTTGCCAGGGGCGACCATCCGGATTCTGGGCACTACCCAGGGCACGGTGACGGATCCCAATGGTGAATTTGTCATTATTGGGGTCAGACCAGGTGTTTACACACTCGAAGCGTCTTTTGTCGGTTATATAACCGAGAAACGCGAACAAGTGAATGTTAATATCGGCTTGACCACCACTGCCGACTTCAAACTCCGTGAGCAGGTAATCGCTTCGGAAAAAGAAGTTGTCATTATTGCAGATGCGATTAAAGTGCGCAAAGACGTCACCAGTTCAGAATCCCGTGTTTCTGCCCAAACCATTGACAACATGCCCGTGCAGGAATTGGGTCAGTTGGTAGGTGCTCAAGCGGGCGTAACATCAAAAAATGGTTCCTTACACATCCGGGGCGGTCGTTCCAGCGAAGTGAAGGTTTTGGTGGACGGTGTGGCAGTTACTGATAGCTACGACGGATCCCAATCGGTACAAATCGAAAATGAAGGGATTCAGGAACTACAGGTGATTTCGGGCACGTTCAATGCCGAACACGGCAATGCCATGTCGGGAGTCATCAATGTGGTGACGAAAGAAGGAAGTCCCACCAAGTGGGGCGGTTCTGCTGAATGGTATTCCGGGTCTTATCTGGTGAGTGGAAAGGGTGGAGAAGACTATTTGCGTGGAATTAATGCAGAGGACTATACCATTCGTGGGGTGCAATACCGAGATGTAGATCCCTATGGATATTTGCCTGCGAATCCTTTGCATTACCAGAATGCCAAAATATCGCTGGATGGCCCTATTCTTAAAGACCGCGTGTCTGTCTTTGCCTTGGCCCGCTATTTCAAGAATGATGGCTGGTTTTACGGTGTACGTAAATACAATATAGACGGAACGCGGGGGGATAGTGCATTGGTCCCGATGAATAACTTCGAGCGCTTAAGTCTTCAGGCCAATTTTAAGGTTCGGCTCAATGATAAAATGTTTATCAATGTTATTGGATTGGCCAACCAGTCGGAATCTCGGAATGGAGATTTTAACCTGCGTTGGGCACCGGATGGCCGTGGCCGTAACCAAGACTTAGGCTACGATGTGAAGGTGAAGTTTACCCATTTGATCTCGAACAAAACTTTTTATAATATAGATGCCGGAATGTTTTTCCGAAATGCCAAGGGAGGTTTGTACGATGATCCTTTGGACAGCCGTTATAACAATTTCTTAAACCAGCCTCCGGATTCTGTTCAGGTCGTGCCCGGGGTTTGGGAAACGGTCGTAAGGGGTGGAAGCCGTTTTCAACGGGGTGGTACCGACTTGGGCCGTTACGATCGGGATACCCGCAGCCAAATTCTACAGGGGGCACTCACAAGTCAAGTCTCGAAACACCATTTGATCAAGGTGGGTTTTGAGGCCAAACAAGACCTGATGAACCTGATCGCTTATGGGTTGATTCCAAAGGTGGATGCAGATGGCAACCCGATTGTGCCCTTCCAACCGTCCGTTCCAGATCCAACCTCGCTTGATTATTCGTCTTTTAGTGACATCAAGCCTTTCTCGGCAAGTGCCTACATCCAGGATAAGATGGAGTATGAAGACCTGATTATTAATGCGGGCCTTCGGTTTGATTATTTTAACTCTAATGGTCAGGTCTTGGCCGATCCAGCCGATCCAAACGTGTATGCACCGTTCAAAAAAACGAATATTTACAAAGACACCAATAACAATGGGGTGATTGATGCAGCGGAGGAAGTGGATAGTAATAAAAAGACACTGGAAGAGCGATTGGCCTATTGGTATAAGGATGCCACACCCAAGTTCCAATTTTCACCACGTCTTGGGGTTGCCTATCCGATTACAGCCAAGGGGGTGATTCACTTTTCGTATGGGCATTTCCTCCAAATCCCAACCCTCAACCGTCTTTTTGATAACTACGGGTACAAAATCCGCACCAACTCTGGTACCTACGGGCCTTTCGGAAATCCAGACTTAAAAGCCCAAAAAACCGTGATGTACGAAATTGGGGTTCGTCAGGGATTTGGGGATTATGTGGTGGACGTAACGGCCTATTACCGTGATGTACGCAATTGGGTAGCCACCTCGCCTATCATTACCACCGAGATTCCGGGGACTACGTATGTGAACTTTGCCAACCGGGACTATGCCAATACACGTGGGGTGACGTTCTCATTTAATAAATCCTACTCGAACAATTGGGGTGCAGACCTGAGCTATACGTTCCAAGTAGTTGAAGGCTCGAACTCCAACCCAAATGACGAATTCTTTTCGCTACTGAGCAATTCTCAGCCTACGATCGCTTTATTGCCCTTGGATTGGGACCAACGCCACCGTTTGGCTGGATCTGCCTACACCAACATTGCTGGTTGGGGGGCGTCAATGCTCTTTAATTATGGAACCGGATTCCCCTTTACGCCAAGTTTTGGGAAAGCCTCTCTTTTTGGGGCCAATGTTCAGCCAGAGTTTGCGCGTAACTCTCGTCGGATGCCCGCAGAATTTCAGGTTGACCTGAACATCAACCGCGAGTTCAAACTGGGCGCTGTGAAGCCGAAGGTCTTCTTACAGGTCTTTAACTTGTTGGACCGCCGGAACGTAACGGGCGTTTATGGAGATACTGGAAAGCCCAATATCCAGCTTCAGGTGCGGGATGCCGCCAGTTTCGATCCGGGATTTTGGATTCGGCCGTTCAACTATTCCGAACCTCGTCGTGCTCACTTGGGTGTAGAGTTTAAATTTTAAAGCAGACGCGCCAAGGGGCTGATAAGGAGGCCCCAAAGCCTTAATGAATAACCATATGCGATCAGTTTTTCTCAGATACCTCCTCGTTCCGGTGGCCCTCCTCATGGTGGGGCAGGTACGGGCGCAAGGCGTGGTAGATCGGAACCATGTGCCCAGTAAAGAGCGCGTGGACGACTTGCAGCGCCGAAAAGACGTAGTGGATGGCAATAACCTCCGCGCAACAATCACGAACTTCCTGCAAACCGCACAGTCGGGTGAGCCGGGAGATATTTTCTATGAATGGCCCAAAAACACCAACCGCATCTATGTGGCCCTGTCTCAAATGTGGGTGGGCGCAGAAGTGGCTGCTACCGACGGTAAACCACTCTACATTGTGGATGTGGCCAATTTCCGGAATAACCTGAACAATGGAACCAATTCTTGGAACTTCCGGCCTATCAAGGGCTATGTGAATCCGGCTGGGCGTGCCTTTGGCATCGCACAGTCCGATGAACCCAATTCGTGGCCCGCAACTTGGCCGGATAAAGCCAACGATACCACCGATCCGGGATGGCGGGGCAGTTGGAATGGCCTCTTTGGTAAAGACATTTTTAATGCAGACCAAGAATTCTTCTATAAAGCTGGGGATGACCAATATGACCGCTACCCCAACTTCTTTCCGGATGATACCGACCGGACCCGCAAAGGGCTTGGTTTGGTGGTAGATGCCCGCGTACTGGCTTGGAGCCAAATTCTGATTCAGGATGTGGTCTTCCTGTTACACGGGATTAAAAACGATGGCTCTAAAGACCTGAACAAAGTAGGCGTTTCCATTTGGCTGGCCGACTTGGTGGGGGGAGATGCTTCGGACGATATTCCATTCTTTGATCTGGCCGAGGATGTGGCGTTTATGACCGATGCCGATGGTATTGGGACCGAGCCGTTCGGCTCCGAAAAAGTGGGGGTGGCCGCCATTGCTTTCCTCGAAACACCGGGCAACTCGGTGGACCGTATTGACAACGATGGCGACGGCTCTACCAATGATTGTGATATTACGACAGGTGAGTGTAGCAGCCCCATTGTAACCGATGCCATGATTGCTACCGAAGATCCTACGAATGGGATTGACGATAACGGGAACGGTCTTATTGACGAGAACCGCGCCCATATTGCCTTCACCGATGCACAGGCCTCCAGTCGTGGGGTGGGTTATGCCGATTTTGTGGACAACGACGGTGACGGAGAACAAGATAGCCCCGTTGTTACGCCTGAGATGGTGGCTGCCAGTTCGTCGGATAAATGGCTGCGCTGGCCGCCTAACCCCGAAAATGATGCGTTTCTGACTACTATAACCCCCCGCCCAACGCACTTGCTGATGATCGAGCAGGACGATGTGGGCAAAGGGTTTAAAGACGGGATTGATAATGACAACTCCGCAGGAGACCCAAAAGGCAAAACGCGCTATGCCTGCGAAGAATACCTCTCCGAACCGGGTTCTCCTTTGGTGACCCAAGCCATGATTGATGCTGCCAAGAATGATCCGTATGGCCGTTATCGTGTGCCCGGAACGAATATTATTCTCTATCAAGTGGGGCCGGAAGACCTCGGAAAACCCTATGCCGATGGTGTGGATAACGACAAAGATGGCGCCATTGATGAAGGCATAGACGAAATGATAGATGAGATGATTGATGAAAGCCGCTCGGATGGTTTAGACAATGACTGTGACTGGGATCCGCTTCGGGACGATACGGGCTTGGATGGCGTGCAGTTTACGGGTGATACCGGTGATGGCGACCGCTCTCCAACCACAGGTGCTGGTACGGCTTTCCCCGGTGAGAAAAACATAGACGTTACCGACGTCTCCGAGTCCGACCAAATCGGTTTGACAAACGTAAAAATCATTCCGGCGTTTACTTTAGACTTCAACCGCCAGTCCGATCAAGAGTTGTTCAATAAG
The DNA here is from genome assembly GCA_016788705.1 of Bacteroidetes Order II. bacterium. Taxonomy (NCBI): domain Bacteria; kingdom Pseudomonadati; phylum Bacteroidota; order unclassified Bacteroidota Order II.; species Bacteroidota Order II. bacterium. The sequence goes on along the minus strand of JAEUSQ010000065.1, from coordinate 4,360 downwards.
TACATGAAACCAGGGGAACTGGATACCCAAAAACCGCCCCCCGGCGAAAATGACCTCGTGGTTTCGAGTGGTATCTTCCCGCTCAAAGCCGGACAAACCGAAAGGATTTCGCTCTCGATTCAGGTTGGATCCGATCGGACAAATGTTCTGCGCAAACGGGATAATGCCTATCAAGCCTATGCCGAAGATTACCAGTTTGCACAAGCGCCTGCGGTTCCTGCCCTGACCGCCGTTCCGGGTGATAAATCCGTAACCTTGTATTGGGATAGCGCCGCCGAAGAATCGGTGGATCAGTTCCTCTTGGGTTTGGGTTTACCCGCCAAAGACTTTGAAGGCTACCGGATTTACCGCGCCACCGATCCGGCCTTCTTGGATGCCCTTAAGATTACGGATGGCTATGGCAACCTGAGTTACAAAAAACCGATTGCTCAGTTCGACCTCAAAAACGGCGTAAATGGTTTCCATCCGGTGGACGTAAACGGGGTGAAGTTCTATTTGGGGAACGATAGTGGATTGGTACACAAGTTTGTGGATACCACCGTAGAAAATGGGATCACGTATTATTATGCCATCACGTCTTATGACTTTGGTGCCGCAACCGCGAATATCTCGCCAACCGAAGCGCCCGTACGGATTCGTCGTTTGCCCGATGGAACCATCGAGACTGCGAAAAACGTGGTAAAGATTACACCAGGCCCAACCGCCGCTGGTTATACGCCCGCTACATTTATCGGAACGGCACCCATTGTTCGGACCAAAGGGCTGACGTCTTCCAAAATTGATTATAGCATCATTGACCCTACGGTGATTAAGAACAACAATAAGTACCGGATTACGTTCCGGGATACGTTGATTGTTTCCCCCAATCCGAACTTGCCGGATACCCTCACAACCAAAAGCTGGTCCCTGTATGATGTTACTGGAGGGAAGTTCCTGCTGGAAAAACAAAGTGCAGGGTTAAAAACAGGTACAGAATTCCCCTTGTTTGATGCTGCTGGAAATGCGCTTGGCTTCCGGTTAATTTTCCAGAACGAGCCATTTGTCAGCCTGAACAGTGCCGAATCGTTTTGGAAAAACAGTTCAGGTGCTGCCAATAATGAAGTATATCCAATCACTTTTGAACCATACGTCGGGGGAACTTTTGTGCGGGGTTTGCGAAATCCGGCAGACTATCGGATTAAAATTGTAGAGCCGGGGCAAGGACAATCTGTTCAACTTAAAGTCCGGACGAATGTCACCTTGCCTGCCCGTAAAACGAACTTCCAGGTGTATCGCCTCGAACCTGATGGAGCGGGTGGCGTCCGGGAAGTGCCTATTGAGTATGGTTTTTGGGATTTGACCGGACCCGAAGCCGAGAATCCAGCCATTCCGGGGGTGTTTAGTAATGATACCACATTTGGTGAGTCGGACTTTATCATCTTCTATGAACCCAAAGTAGGAGATACTTCCGGTCAAAAAATCATCACATGGCGTGTCGGCCTAAACTTCACCTTTAAAGACCGGAAGAATCCCGCTACGGGCGATAACATCACGCTGAACCTCCGTAAACCGCTTTTGTCTTCGGATGAATTTGAGTTCACGACCGAGGCATCAAAAATAGATACCGAAAAAGCCACTTCTGCCTTAGACAAAATTAAGGTGGTTCCGAATCCTTATGTGGCGACCAACCGCTTTGAACCGCTGAATCCGTTCTCTACGGGACGTGGGCCGCGTGTCATTAAGTTCATGAACCTTCCAGCCAATTGTACCATCCGTATTTATACCGTAAGCGGTCGCTTGGTGAAAACCCTGAACCGTGACTATGGGGCAAATATCACTTCTCGTGATATGCTGGATGGGGCCTTGGAATGGGATCTCCAAAGCGAGGACGGCCTCTCGGTGGCGTATGGAATATATGTCTATCACGTAGAAGCGCCCGGACTTGGGGAATCCACCGGAACTTTCGCCATTATTAAGTAACCGCAGGAGGACACCAACATGAAAAACCAACTTTTCAAACAAGGACTTGCGGTTTGCCTGATGCTGCTTATGGCTGTAACGGCCTCGGCGCAAGACACCCGAAATGTCACCAACCGGGGAACCACTGCCGCCGAATTTCTTTCGATTCCCGTGGGCGCTCGTTCTACAGGGATGGGAAATGCGGTGACCGCGCAGGTGGATGATCTATCCTCGATCTACTGGAATCCGGCGGGCCTTACAAGCTTGGACAAACCCAGCCTGAGTTTCGAGACCGCAAAATGGATTAATCAAATTAACTTCAACTATGGTGCTTTCAGTACCCCATTGGCCGGAGGAACGTTAGGGATCGGCATGACCTCTATCCGTACCCCAGAAATGGAGGTGATTACCGTTGAAGAACAAGATGGAACCGGGGAGACCTTTAACGCGGCTTCTTATGCGGTTTCTGTTTCTTATGCACGCAAACTAACCGATCGCTTCTCCATTGGTGGGACTGCCAAATTGGTCTCGGAACGCATTTGGCACTCTAGCGCCAATGGGGTGGCCATAGATATTGGGACCTTGTTTATTACGCCATTCCGTGGGGTTCGTTTGGGAGCCGCCATCACCAATTTTGGGACGAAACTCCAAATGGGTGGGGATGATTTGCTCATTACGACCGATATTGACCAAAATGCGGAAGGGAACAACGAAAGCCAACGCGGTTTTCTGCGGACCGATAAATTTGGGATGCCCCTGATGATGCGTATCGGTTTGGCGGGCGAGGTAATCAAAACCAAACAAGCCCGTCTAACCCTTGCGGTGGATGCACTTAGCCCCAATAATTCGGAGCAGTTCCTCAATCTGGGGGCAGAACTGGGCTTACTCGGAGATCTGGTGATCTTACGGGGGGGCTACAATGAATTGCTGATGACCGATAGTGTCCGTGGTTTAAGTGCAGGAGCGGGTATTCGGTATCGGTTTGGTGGCATCAACCTTGGTGTGGACTATGCCTATGAAGCCCAAAAATACTTCAATGCCATCAACCGTCTTACGGTCTCGATGAAGCTATAAGTTTTATAATTATAATAGCTTAGTGTTAAAATGGGGTGTAACTGTGTTATACCCCATTTTTTGTGCTTAGTTAATAAGGCTTGTGTAAGTATTTTAAATACATCTCTAAATCAATATATAATACAACGTTTTAGTCAAAACAGTTAAAGTTTTTTGTTAACAATTAAAATATTTTCAAAAGCAAAGATCGCCTGTTCTTCTTGTTAAGGGGAATAGACATTATAAATAAAATAAACGACGGAGGTTACCATGCTATATTTATTCTTAACTCAAGTTAGTAAGCGATTAATAGCTATTTTTAGTCTGTTTATTGTTTTATGCATGGCTGTTTTGAATGGCTGCGATGTTAATGACTTAGTTGATAAGGGTAATCGGACACAAAAAAGTTCACCACCAAGTCATGATATTGAATTTGCTATAGATGTTGTAAATGGTCAAGGACAAAAAATTGGAGATAAAGATTTTTGGGCATATGCTCAAGAAGAGCAAGTTGAACTTCATGGTCTATCTCGGTGGACCTCCGGTGGTAGTACGTGGCATTCAAACTTAGTAGGAGAAGCAGAGCCTTGGGAAGGTGGTGGGATGTATGACTGGAATGGTTATTTTGATCAGGCTGATGGATATCGTATTACCACATGTGATGCTTTAAACTCTGCTTTAATCATTTTATGGTATTCAGATATTAAATTAAAATACAATGTTAGCACTAGGCTTTTCTCAGTTGATACAGTTACAGGTGGGGGAGGTTGGGTTCAACTAGACCCCGGTAGTTATAATAGACTTGAGTGTAAACAATAAATAATAAGTAGGTTCTTTTGAATAGTTTATTATGTTATGGATGTCCAATCCAGTTGGGCATGACGGGCTTTTAAGGGGTGCATTTCAAAAATGCACGACACATACAGCCTACACCTATTAAAGTGCAATGTAGATAGCATGTGTAAGGCTGATTACAGGAAATTTTGAAATGCACCCGCTTTTAAGTGCCGAGTACGTCATTCTCGCGAAAGTGGAAATCATTTTGTAAAATGCTTAACATAAACTAATTAGTACAGCCTACTTGTATAGAAATACTTTATAATTAATACTGAGGACTTGCAAAATCAAGTCCTCAGTATTAATTATATTTATTTTTTTTAATTATAATGGTTTATAAAAATAATTTTGATAGATATTAAGTATTTTTATGTAAGATAAAATCTTTTTATTTGTATCTATTTAGGAGGTCAGGTTTGGATGTGTCAAGAAAGTGTGTCCTTGTAAGGCATATTTGAGTTGTAGAAAGACATTATGCTTTTGTTTTCGTGCGGTTTGGATAAAGGATTCGATACGGGCATAGCGTTTCGCA